>NZ_JBZAYE010000200.1:0-11478 GCF_058244205.1 Variovorax sp. 20P10.2.4 | reverse complement strand
GGCGAGGCCCGTTTGCACGCCCGCGGCCATGGCCTGCAGCCGGTCGAGATCGTCGGGCCAGGCCTCCTGCAGGTCGCTCCAGAACTCGCCGGTCAGCGGCGAGGCCGCTCGCTCGGTGAGCTGGGCCTCGAACACCGCGCGGCGCTGCGTCAGCAGGTCGGTGCCGCGCTGGCGCACGTCGATCGCCAGCAGCTTGGCGAGCCGGATGTCGGCATCGAGCGCATTGCGCTCCTTGGTCAGGCGCGCGCGCTGGCGCGTGATGTCGGGGTCTTCGCTGGCGCCGGCCGCGGGCGGGTTGCCGAGCTCGCCCAGGCGCGCGTTGAGGTCGTTGAGCTCGCCGGTGCGCGCCGCCACGAACTTGTCGGCCTGCGCGCCGATCGCGTTGATCTGGGTCAGCCGGCTGCGCGCGTCCTCGGCCGAGTCGGTGCTCTGGTCGATCTTCGCGAGCAGCGCGCGCAGCTCGGCCACGGTGGGCGCGGGCGGCGCGGCCGCGAGATCGGGGTCCTGCTGCGCGAAGGCGGTGCCGCACAGCAGCAGGGCGGCCATCAGCAAGGCCGCGAGACGGGAGGTCCAACTCATGGACGCATCATAGAAGCCGCACCTGAAGGTCCGGCTTCGCGGCGCGTCACAGCATGTGACGGGGCCGCGTTCAGCGTGCAGGGCTGAACAGGTCGACGCGGTCGGTGATGATGCCGTCCGTGCCCAGGTCGATCAGGCGCTGCGCGGCCCAGTCGTCGTTGACCGTGTAACTCAGCGCGCGCAGGCCGGCGCCGTGCACCTGCGCCACCACCGCGGCGTCCCACAGCGCGTGGTTGCAGACGATGGCCACGCAGCCGAGCTCGCGCGCGGTCTCGAGCCAGCCGCTCCACAGCGTGTCGAGCAGCAGGCCGCGCGGCAATTCGGGCGCCGCGGCCGCCGCCCCCTTGAGCGCATCGACCTGGAACGAGGTCAGCAGCGGCGGGACGGCCGCATCGCGCCACAGCGTCGCGGCCTGCCGCGCCACCGCCTCGCCGGTTTCGCGCTCGGTGCCGGGCGTGGGCTTGATCTCGATGTTCAGCAGACAGTGGTTGGCCAGGCAGAAGCGCGCGAGGTTCTCGAGCGTGGGCAGCGGCTCGCCCGCGAAGGCGCGCGAATGCCAGCCGCCCGCGTCGAGCTGTGCCAGTTCGCTCCAGGGCTTCTGGCCGCCGATGCCGCGGCCGCTGGTGGTGCGTTCCAGCGTGGCGTCGTGCATCAGGAACACCACGCCGTCCGCGCTGAGCTTGGCATCGCACTCGAACATGCGGTAACCATGCGCGGCGCCGAAGCGGAAGGCCGCGAGCGTGTTCTCGGGCGCGAGCTTGCCGGCGCCGCGGTGGGCGATCCAGCGCGGATAGGGCCAGGGGGTGCTCATTCCGCGCTCATTCCGCGCGTTTGCCGGAACCGGCGTCGAACCAGTGGAGCTTGTCTTCGCGCGCGGCGATCTTTACGGTATCGCCCGCCATCGGCGGCTGGTCGGCCTCGTCGGTGCGCATGATGATCTGCTCGTCGCCGATGCGACCGTAGACCAGGCGCTCGGCGCCCAGCAGCTCGACCTGCTCGACCTGCACCGACCAGCCGCGCTCGTCGAGCGCCATGTGTTCGGGGCGGATGCCCAGGATCTGGCCCGGCCGCACGCCTGGCGCATGGCGCAGCAGGTTCATCGGCGGTGAGCCGATGAAGCTCGCGACGAAGGTGGTGGCGGGGCGCGAATAGACCTCCTCGGGCGTCGCGAACTGGTCCATCACGCCGCCGTTCATCACGATGATGCGCTGCGCCAGCGTCATGGCCTCGACCTGGTCGTGGGTGACGAACAGCGAGGTGATGCCGAGCTCGCGGTGCAGCTTCTGGATCTCGAGGCGGGTCTGGGCGCGCAGCTTGGCGTCGAGGTTCGACAGCGGTTCGTCGAACAGGAACACCTGCGGCTGGCGCACGATCGCGCGGCCCATGGCCACGCGCTGGCGCTGGCCGCCCGAGAGCTCGCGCGGCTTGCGTTCGAGCAGATGGCCCAGCTCGAGGATCTTCGCGGCCTTGTCCACGCGCACCTTGATCTCGGCCACCGGCACCTTCGCGATCTTCAGGCCGTAGGCCATGTTCGCGAACACCGTCATGTGCGGGTAGAGCGCGTAGTTCTGGAACACCATCGCGATGTCGCGCTCGGAGGGCTCGAGCTGGTTCACCACCTTGTTGCCGATGGCGATCTCGCCGGCGGAGATCTCCTCCAGGCCGGCCACCATGCGCAGCAGCGTGGACTTGCCGCAGCCCGACGGGCCGACGATGACGACGAACTCGTGGTCGGCGATCTCGGCGCTCACGCCGTGGATGACCTGGTTGGCCTTGGGGCCGTGGCCGTAGCGCTTGATGACGTTGCGGAGGGAAATGGCAGCCATGTTTTCAGTTCAGCGTTTTATTTGTCGGTATCGACCAGGCCCTTGACGAACCACTTCTGCATCAGCACCACGACCACCGCGGGCGGCAGCATGGCCAGCACGGCCGTGGCCATCACCACGTTCCAGTCCACCGGCGACTCGCCGTTGCCGATCATGGCCTTGATGCCGACGACGATCGGGTACATGTCCTCGCTGGTGGCGGCGATCAGCGGCCACAGGTACTGGTTCCAGCCGTAGATGAACTGGATCACGAACAGCGCCGCGATGCTGGTCTTCGACAGCGGCAGCAGGATGTCCTTGAAGAAGCGCATCGGCCCGGCGCCGTCGACGCGCGCGGCCTCGACCAGCTCGTCGGGCACCGTCAGGAAGAACTGCCGGAACAGGAAGGTGGCGGTCGCCGACGCGATCAACGGTATCGAGAGGCCGGCGAAGCTGTTGATCATGCCGAGGCTGGCCACGACCTGGTAGGTCGGGCCGATGCGCACCTCGACCGGCAGCATCAGCGTGATGAAGATCAGCCAGAAGCACAGGCCGCGCAGCGGGAAGCGGAAATACACCACCGCGAAGGCCGACAGCAGCGAGATGCTGATCTTGCCGAAGGTGATGACGAGCGTGATGACCGTGCTCACCCAGATCATCCGCGCCACCGACACGTTGGCGCTGGTGCGCCCGCCGCCGGTCAGCGCCGCCTTGTAGGTTTCCCAGAAGTTGCTGCCGGGCAGGATCGGCATCGGCGCCTGCATGATCTCCTGCGGCGTGTGGGTGGAGGCGATGAAGGCCAGGTAGATCGGGAACATCACCAGCAGCACGCCGATGATCATGATCACGTGCGCGAGGATGCCCAGGGAGGGGCGGCGCTCAACCATGGCGGGCCTCCGAGGCGTGGGCCGCGCGGCGGGCGGGGAAGAAGGGTGGCATGGGGGCGGTCATCAGTACTGGACCTTCTTCTCGACGTAGCGGAACTGCACCACCGTCAGCGCGATGACGATCACCATCAACACCACCGACTGGGCCGCGGCGCCGCCGAAGTCCATGCCGCGGAAGCCATCGAAGTACACGCGGTAGACCAGCGTGGCCGTGTCCTTGCCGGGGCCGCCCTGGGTGGTGGCGTCGATGATCGCGAAGGTGTCGAAGAAGGCGTACACCATGTTGATCACCAGCAGGAAGAAGGTGGTGGGCGTCAGCAGCGGGAACTGGATGGTCCAGAAGCGGCGCATCGGGCGCGCGCCGTCCATGGCGGCGGCCTCGATCAGCGACTTGGGAATCGACTGCAGGCCCGCGAGGAAGAACAGGAAGTTGTAGGAGATCTGCTTCCAGACCGAGGCCATCACGACCAGCGCCATGGCGTGGTCGCCGTTGAGCAGATGGTTCCAGTTGAAGCCCATCTTCTTGAGCCAGTAGGCCACGATGCCGATCGACGAGGAGAACATGAACGACCACAGCAGGCCGGTCACGACGGGGGCGACCGCGTACGGCAGGATCAGCACGCTGCGGTAGAAGCGCGTGCCGCGCACCACCCGGTCGGCGAACACCGCCAGCACGAGGGCGATGCTCAGGCCCAGGACCGTCACCAGCACCGAGAAGACGATCGTGGTGTGGAACGAGGCCATGTAGGTGCTGTCGTTCCACAGCGCCTCGAAGTTGTCCAGCCCCACCCAGGTGATCGAGTTGCCGAAGGCGTCCTGCTGCTGCAGCGACTGCACCAGCGCCTGGCCCGCGGGCCAGAAGAAGAAGACGCCCACGATGAACAATTGCGGCGCCAGCAATGCCCAGGGCAGCCAGTTCGAACGAAAGATGACGCGTTTTTCCATGGGGAGGGCGTTCAGGTCACGGACACACTAAATAAGCAAACAGCCAGGACTACACGGGGCAGCCTGGCTTGTGGCGGGTCAAACGAACCGAAACGAACATTCGTTCGCGCCGGTCCGGGGTCGGAGCTTACTTGTTTGCGGCCTGGAATTTCACCAAAAGTTCGTTTCCGCGCTTCACGGCGCTGTCCAGCGCTTCCTTCGGAGTCTTCTTGCCGGTCCAGATCAGCTCGGTTTCCTCGTCCTCGATGGCGCGGATCTGGGGCAGGTTGCCCAGGCGCACGCCACGCGACTTGTCGGTGGTCTTCTTGATCATCTGGTTCACCGCGACGTCGGTGCCCGGGTTTTCCTTGTAGAAGCCGGCCTTCTCGGTCAGCTCGTAGGCTGCGGTGGTGATCGGCAGGTAGCCGGTGCGCATGTGGCTCTCGGACTGCACCTTGGGGCTCGACAGGAAGGTGAAGAACGCGGCCACGCCCTTGTAGCTGGCGGCCGGCTTGCCCGACATCACCCACAGGCTGGCGCCGCCGACGATCGTGTTCTGCGGTGCGCCCTGCACGTCCGGGTAGTAGGGCAGCGCCGATTCGGCGAACTTGAACTTGGCGTCGCGCTTCACGCTGGCGTAGCTGCCCGACGAGCCGATGAACATCGCGCATTCACCCGAGGTGAACGAGGTGATCGGCTTGCTGGCGCGGCCCTTGTAGACGAACAGGCCCTGCTTGGACATGTTCGACAGGTTCTCGAAGTGGCGCACGTGCAGCGGCGAGTTGAACTCCAGGCGGGCGTCGAGGCCGCCGAAGCCGTTGTTCTTCGAGGCGTACGAGGTGTTGTGCCAGGCCGAGAAGCTCTCGAGCTGGGCCCAGCTCATCCACGAGGTGGTGAACGGGCACTGGCTGCCGCTGGCCTTGAGCTTGGCGGCCGCCGAGACCACTTCGGGCCAGGTGGCGGGAGCCTTCTCGGGGTCGAGGCCGGCGTTCTTGAAGGCGTCCTTGTTGTAATAGAACACCGTCGTCGAGCTGTTGAACGGGAACGACAGCATCTGGCCGTTGGGGGCGGTGTAGTAACCGGCCACCGCGGGGATGTAGGCCTTGGGGTCGAACTTTTGGCCGCCTTCCTTCATGACGTCGGCCACGGGCTTGATCGCGCCCTTGGAGTACATCATGGTGGCGGTGCCCACCTCGAACACCTGCAGGATGTCGGGCGCGTTGCCCGAGCGGTAGGCCGCGATGCCGGCCGCCATCGACTGGTCGTATTCGCCCTTGTAGGTGGGCACGACCTTGTAGTCCTTCTGGCTCTCGTTGAACTGCTTGGCGAGGTCGTTGACCCAGTCGTTGAGGGCGCCGTCCATCGAGTGCCACCACTGGATCTCGGTCTGGGCCTGGGCGAGGGCTGGCACGGCCAGAGCGGCAGCCAGCGTAGAGGCGATGGCGAGCGTCTTGAAGCGCATTAAGACTCCTGTAGGGAAAAGTAAGTAAAACCGGCGATGTTAGGTTACATACGTGACGGTTCTGCGGCTTTGTCGCACGGAGTGCACACGGCAAGAAACCCGGGGAAACCCCCTTGGCCGACAGGGCGCTCGCGCCTGGGGCCCCTGCTTGCTGCGCTGCACCATGCTAGCATCGCCCTCCCTTTTTCGGCCTAGCCTGTTGCCATGGCCGGGGCTACCGCGAGCAGCAGCATGAGCAGCAAGACCTCCCTCGACAAAAGCAAGATCAAGTTTCTTCTGCTCGAGGGTATCCACCCCTCGGCCGTGGAGGTGCTCCATGCGGCGGGCTACACCAACGTCGAGTCGCTGCCGGGCGCGCTGTCCGACGAGGCGCTCAAGGCCAAGATCGGCGACGTGCACTTCCTCGGCATCCGCTCGCGCACCCAGCTGACCGCCGAGGTGTTCGCGGCCGCCCACAAGCTGGTGGCCGCCGGCTGCTTCTGCATCGGCACCAACCAGGTCGACCTCGAGGCCGCGCGCGAGCACGGCGTGGCGATCTTCAACGCCCCTTACTCCAACACCCGCTCAGTCGCCGAGCTGGTGCTGGCCGAGGCGATCCTGCTGCTGCGCGGCGTGCCCGAGAAGAGCGCGGTGGCGCACCGCGGCGGCTGGCTCAAGTCGGCCGACAACGCCTTCGAGATCCGCGGCAAGACGCTGGGCATCGTGGGCTACGGCTCGATCGGCGCGCAGCTGTCGGTGCTGGCCGAGGCGCTGGGCATGCACGTGGCCTTCTACGACGTGGTCACCAAGCTGCCGCTGGGCAATGCGCGCCAGGTACGCGACCTGCACCAGCTGCTGGCGCAGAGCGACATCGTGACCCTGCACGTGCCCGAGACGCAGGCCACGCAGTGGATGATCGGCGCGGCCGAGATCGCGGCGATGAAGTCCGGCTCGATCCTGATCAACGCCTCGCGCGGCACCGTGGTCGAGATCGACGCGCTGGCCGGCGCGCTGAAGGAGAAGAAGCTGCTGGGCGCCGCCATCGACGTGTTCCCGGTCGAGCCGCGCAGCAACAAGGACGAGTTCCAGTCGCCGCTGCGCGGACTCGACAACGTGATCCTCACGCCCCACATCGGCGGCTCGACGATGGAGGCGCAGGCCAACATCGGCCTCGAGGTGGCCGAGAAGCTGGTCAAGTACAGCGACAACGGCACCTCGACCTCGTCGGTCAACTTCCCCGAGGTGGCGCTGCCCGCGCACCCGGGCAAGCACCGCCTGCTGCACGTGCACCGCAACGTGCCGGGCGTGCTGTCGGAGATCAACAAGATCTTCTCGGACAACCACATCAACATCTCCTCGCAGTTCCTGCAGACCAACGAGAAGATCGGCTACGTGGTGATGGACATCGACGCCGCCTCCTCGGACCTCGCGCTCGAGAAGCTCGCGAAGGTGCAGGGCACGATCCGCAGCCGCGTGCTGTTCTGATCGCGTCGCGCTGGGGCCGGCCGGCGCGCCGGCAGTGCCAGAGGGACACGCGTCGGCGCCAGGGCACGAACCCTGGCCCTGACCTAAAATCCCCACCCCGGCTATGGACGCGTGGCGCCCGGCCGAGGCCCCACCCCGATGAATGCTCCGACCGCGTTGAACGCGCTGCTGTCGCAGGCCGCAGAGCCTGCACGACTGCGTGAGATCCCCTACAACTACACCAGCTTCTCCGATCGCGAGATCGTGATCCGCCTGCTGGGCGAGCGCGCCTGGGAATTGCTCCAGACGCTGCGCGCCGAGCGCCGCACCGGCCGATCGGCGCGCATGCTCTACGAGGTGCTCGGCGACATCTGGGTCGTTCAGCGCAACCCCTACCTGATCGACGACCTGCTCGACAACCCGCGCCGCCGCGGCCTGCTGGTCGATGCGCTGCGGCATCGCCTGGCCGAGGTGCAGAAGCGCCGCACGCCCGACAGCGACCTGCCGCGCGACCAGCTCGTGGGCGAGCTCACGGGCCGCGTCGGCGAGGCCGTGCAGGCCTTCGACACCCTGTTCCGCGACGTCGCCGCGCTGCGCCGCAAGGCCACCCGCGTGCTGGGCCGGCTCACGGCCAAGGACAACATCAAGTTCGACGGCCTCTCGCGCGTGGCCCACGTCACTGACGCCACCGACTGGCGCGTGGAGTACCCCTTCGTCGTGCTGTGCCCCGACACCGAGGCCGAGATGGCGCTGCTGGTCAAGGGCTGCATCGAGCTGGGCCTGACCATCATCCCGCGCGGCGGCGGCACCGGCTACACCGGCGGCGCGATCCCGCTGACCTGGAACAGCGTGGTCATCAACACCGAGAAGCTCGAGGCGATGACCGAGGTCGAGCTGGTCGCGCTGCCCGGCCTCGAGGCCCCTGTGCCCACCATCTGGACCGAGGCCGGCGTGGTCACGCAGCGCGTGGCCGACGCGGCCGAGCGCTCGGGCTACGTGTTCGCGGTCGACCCGACCTCGGCCGAGGCCTCGTGCGTCGGCGGCAACGTCGCGATGAACGCGGGCGGCAAGAAGGCCGTGCTGTGGGGCACCGCGCTCGACAACCTGGCCTCGTGGCGCATGGTGACGCCGCAGGCCGAATGGCTCGAGGTCACGCGCATCGGCCACAACCTCGGCAAGATCCACGACGCCGAGAGCGCGCTGTTCGAGCTCCAGTACTTCGCGGCCGACGGCAAGACGCCGCTGCGCACCGAGCGCCTCGATATCCCGGGCCGCACCTTCCGCAAGGAAGGCCTCGGCAAGGACGTGACCGACAAGTTCCTCTCGGGCCTGCCGGGCATCCAGAAGGAAGGCTGCGACGGCCTGATCACGAGCTGCCGCTGGGTGGTGCACCGCATGCCGGCGCACACGCGCACCGTCTGCCTCGAGTTCTTCGGCAACGCCAAGGACGCGGTGCCGAGCATCGTCGAGATCAAGGACTTCATGTTCGCCGAGCAGAAGCGCTCGGGCGTGCTGCTGGCCGGCCTCGAGCACCTCGACGACCGCTACCTGAAGGCCGTGGGCTATGCCACCAAGTCGAAGAAGCACGGCGGCCTGCCGAAGATGGTGCTGTTCGGCGACATCGCGGGCGACGACGCCGACGCGGTGGCGCGCGTCACCTCCGAGGTGGTGCGCATCGCCAACTCGCGCAGCGGCGAGGGCTTCATCGCCATCAGCCCCGAGGCGCGCAAGAAGTTCTGGCTCGACCGCAAGCGCACCGCCGCGATCAGCCGCCACACCAACGCCTTCAAGATCAACGAGGACGTGGTGATTCCGCTGCCGCGCATGGCCGAGTACAGCGACGGCATCGAGCGCATCAACATCGAGCTCTCGCTGCGCAACAAGCTCGCGCTGGTCGACGAGCTCGAGAAGTTCTTCGTGCACGGCAACCTGCCGCTGGGCAAGACCGACGACGCCAACGAGATTCCTTCGGCCGAGCTGCTCGAGGACCGCGTGGCGCAGGCCGTGGCACTGCTGCAGGAGGTGCGCGCGCTGTGGGCCGGCTGGCTCGACGAGGTCGATGCGCTGTTCCCGCAGCTGCAGGACCATTCGCTGCGCGCGAGCTGGAAGACCCAGCTGCGCCAGCCGCTGTCGGCCATCTTCGCGGGCGCGGCCTTCGCGCCGATCCTGGCCGAGTGCACGGCGATCCACAAGCGCGTGCTCAAGGGCCGCGTGTGGGTCGCGCTGCACATGCACGCGGGCGACGGCAACGTGCACACCAACATCCCGGTCAACAGCGACAACTACGAGATGCTGCAGACCGCGCACGAGGCGGTCGCGCGCATCATGAAGCTGGCGCGCCGGCTCGACGGTGTGATCTCGGGCGAGCACGGCATCGGCATCACCAAGCTCGAGTTCCTGTCGGACGAGGAACTGCGCCCCTTCGCCGAGTACAAGCAGCGCATCGATCCCGAGGGCCGCTTCAACAAGGGCAAGCTGCTGCGCGAGCCGGGTGCCGGCGCGCAGTCGCTGCATGCCGACCTGACCAACGCCTACACGCCGAGCTTCGGCCTGATGGGGCACGAGTCGATCATCATGCAGCAGAGCGACATCGGCGCCATCGCCGACAGCGTCAAGGACTGCCTGCGCTGCGGCAAGTGCAAGCCGGTGTGCGCCACCCACGTGCCGCGCGCCAACCTGCTCTACAGCCCGCGCAACAAGATCCTCGCGACCTCGCTGCTGGTCGAGGCCTTCCTCTACGAGGAGCAGACCCGGCGCGGCGTGAGCATCAAGCACTGGGAGGAGTTCGAGGACGTGGCCGACCACTGCACGGTGTGCCACAAGTGCCTCACGCCCTGCCCGGTGAAGATCGACTTCGGCGACGTGTCGATGAACATGCGCAACCTGCTGCGCAAGATGGGGCAGAAGAGCTTCCGTCCCGGCAACGCGGCCGCGATGTTCTTCCTCAACGCGACCAATCCGCAGACCATCAAGACGGTGCGCGCGGGCATGGTGGGCATCGGCTTCAAGGCGCAGCGCATGGCCAACGACCTTCTGCGCGGCCTCGCGAAGAAGCAGACGGCGGCGCCGCCGGCCTCGCTCGGACCGGCGCCGCTCAAGGAGCAGGTGATCCACTTCATCAACAAGAAGATGCCGGGCAACCTGCCGAAGAAGACGGCGCGCGCGCTGCTCGACATCGAGGATGCGGATTACGTGCCGATCATCCGCAACCCCAAGGTCACGACCTCGGAGACCGAGGCGGTGTTCTATTTCCCGGGCTGTGGGTCGGAGCGGCTGTTCTCGCAGGTCGGGCTCGCGACGCAGGCCATGCTCTGGCACGCGGGCGTGCAGACGGTGCTGCCGCCGGGCTACCTGTGCTGCGGCTATCCGCAGCGCGGCAGCGGCCAGTTCGACAAGGCCGAGAAGATGATCACCGACAACCGCGTGCTGTTCCACCGGGTGGCGAACACGCTCAACTACCTCGACATCAAGACGGTGGTGGTGAGCTGCGGCACCTGCTACGACCAGCTGCAGGGCTACCAGTTCGACAAGATCTTCCCGGGCTGCCGGATCATCGACATCCACGAGTACCTGCTCGAGAAGGGCATCACCCTGGGCGATGCGGGTGGTGCCGGCTACCTCTACCACGACCCCTGCCACACGCCGATGAAGCAGCAGGACCCGATGAAGACGGTGAAGGCGCTGGTCGGCGACAACGTGCTCAAGAACGACCGCTGCTGCGGCGAGTCGGGCACGCTGGGCGTGTCGCGGCCCGACATCTCGACGCAAATCCGCTTCCGCAAGGAAGAGGAACTGAAGAAGGGCGAGGCCGCGCTGCGCGACGGCGGCAAGATCGGCGCCGGCGAGAACGTGAAGATCCTCACCAGCTGCCCGAGCTGTCTGCAGGGCCTGTCGCGCTACGGCAGCGACCTGAACAACGGCCTGCTCGAGGCCGACTACATCGTGGTCGAGATGGCCAACAAGATCCTCGGTGCCGACTGGATGCCCGAGTACGTGGCGGCCGCGAACCACGGTGGCATCGAACGGGTGCTGGTGTGAGCGGCGAAGCGGCGCGCGTGGCTGGCTGCGTGTTCTGCGAACAGGCGGGCGGACGCCTGGTGTTCGAGGGCGCGAGGCTGCGCGTGATCCATGCGGTGGAAGCGGGCTTCCCGGCCTTCTACCGCGTGGTGTGGAATGCGCACCGGCCCGAGTTGTCCGACCTGTCGCGTGAGGAGCGTGCGCACTGCATGGATGCCGTGGCCGAGGTCGAGCAATGCCTGCGCGACACGCTCGCGCCGACCAAGATCAACGTCGCCGCGCTCGGCAACATGGTGCCGCACCTGCACTGGCACGTGATCGCGCGCTTCGACTGGGACAGCCATTTCCCCGCGCCGTTCTG
>NZ_JBZAYE010000020.1:0-29603 GCF_058244205.1 Variovorax sp. 20P10.2.4 | reverse complement strand
GGCCGAGGCGGCCGCCGCATCCAACGACAAGGAGACACCCCCACCATGACCGACGCCACGATTCCTTTGCGCATGGGCCTGATCCGCAAGAAGGCCGACTGGACCGACGAGGCCTTCCGCCATCACTGGCGCCACAGCCACGGCCCGCTGGTCGCGCAACTGCCCACCTTGCGCAGCTATCGCCAGAACCTCGTGACCGACCGGCTGCAGCGCGGCATCGACTTCGCGCGCGGCCCGTGGGACTTCGACGGCTTCTCGCAACTGGGTTTCGATGCCGCGGCGCAGGCGAACGCCGCCTTCACCGACGGCGAGCTCGCCGCGCGCATCCGCGAGGACGAGCGGCATTTCCTCGGCGGCCTGCACATCGTGAGCGTCGCGCAGAGCACCGTCATCGCGCCGCCGACCGGGCCGCACCGCCTGCTTAAGCGCATCTCGACCCTGCGCCGCCGCACCGACATCTCCGAGGACGACTTCCGCCGCGAGTGGAAGGTGCACGCCGACCACGTGCGCCAGATGCCCGGCGTGGGCGGCTACCGCCAGAACGTCGTGACCGCGCGCGAGTTCGACAAGGGCACGCCCTGCGGCTACGAGACGCTGGCCATCGACGGCATCGTCGAGCTGTGGTTCGAGAGCACCGACACGCTGGACGCCGCTTTCGGCTCGGCGCAGGGGCAGCGCACGATGGCGCATGCGAAGAGCTTTCTGGCGGAGATCACGGCGTTCGTAGTGGAGGAGTGGCGGGTGGTGTGAGGGCTCAGCGCGCAGCGGATTCGGTGGCCCCGATTTCCTCGAAGCCGCGCTCGCAGGTCTGCACGTCGTGTGCATTGAAGTTCCAGACGTTCCAGACGTGGAACCAGCGCGGATGTAGTTCGCGCAGGTCGACCGCCAACCTCGAGCTCGGTCGTCACACTGGTCCAATGAAAGGATGAGGTGTCTACAACTTTGGGAGGCCACGCTTTGTGGCCTCGATCCCAGAGTACATTTACATATGGACACGAATAGATGGAGCCGAGGGTACGCCTCTCTTTGGAGTGCGTTAGGCATTGCACTTCTGTTGCGAGGTGGTTTTCTCCTCATGCCGATTGGTGTGGTGGACCTCCGCTTCATTCCCGACGACACGTATTACACGCTCGCCATCGCAAGAAATCTCTCCTTGGGCAATGGGCCGATATCTAGTGGCGGTATTCTGACCAATGGTTTTCAGCCCCTCCTGGCATTTCTTGAGATGCCAGCATTCTGGCTGGGCATTGGTGCCGACGCGGCAATTGGGTGGGCGGTGGGGCTTGGGGTTGCATTCGATCTTCTTGCAATCGTCGTGCTCTGGAAACTCATCGATCGGACGCTAGGACGCATGGTGGCTGCAGTGGCAGGTGTGCTGTGGGCCAGCTCGGCATTGGCTACCCAAAACGCGTTGGGCGGGCTCGAAACAAGCATGGCACTTTGCTGCGGCCTAAGCGTGCTGCTTGCCTTTTGTGTCTATCGTGATCGACCGACAAGTCGGCAGGCAGTTGTCATCGGTATTGCATGCGGCTTGGCGTTACTTGCACGGATCGATCTTGCCGTACTGGTACTTGGGGTCGTCATTGTGGCAATCGTGGAAAAAAGACCGTGGCCACACCTGCTGACGGCAGCAGCCGTCGCATTGATCGTTTTGGCCCCGTGGTGGTCCTACTCTCTTGTCAAGTTTGGTGCTGTCGTGCCTCAAAGTGGCGCTGCGATTGTGGATTTGGTCCGGCTCAACACGGAGCCCAGCCCGCCGCTCTTGCAGAGAACTGGTTGGGCGCTCGGGTTCTTGGTGGGGTTGGGGGTAGGCGACTGGCGGTGGGCTCGCGAGTTTTTATACTTTTCACCCTTTTTGTCGGCCTGTCTGGCCGCGTTGATATCGATTGGCGGCATTGCCGCTCTTTGGGCTACTGCACGCGCTACGCGAAGTCGACCACTAACGGCTGGCGTGGCTTTTGCAATGTTCGTCGTGGGTTTTTACGTGAACCATGTGCCGGCACTATGGTTTTTCCATCGTTATCTCTATCCGGCGCAGCTTGCAGTCATCGTCTGCGTCGCAGCGCTGACAGCCGCTCTGATGCGCAGGGGGCACAGGGCGCAAGGTATAGCGCTGGCCTTTTTCAGCGTCGCCTTGGGGATAGCGCAAATCGGAACTTGGTATGTGGCGCCGATCGAGAATCTCTCATCGTGGTATCACGGGGCGAAGGGATATCGTTCTTCCACGGTCGTGATGCTCGAGTCAACTCCGCCCAGGGAAACGTTATGCGCATTTCAGTCCGGGGCTCTCGGCTATTTTGCAGCTGCAGCGCATCGCACCGATCTGAGAGTCGTGAATCTTGATGGGGTGGTGAACAAGGGGGCAAACGCGGCCATCAAACGGCTAGCTCTTTCGGAATATGCGTACGACGTGGGATGTACATACTTCGCGGATTGGAAAGTCAATGTTGACAGTCTGTACAGTCTGTCTCGGCACTCGCAGGTTTCTTTGAAGCTTGCGAGCGTCGCGGTAGGGCATCCGCAGGGCGCAGACCAATTCGTGCTCTATCGGATGGAATTTTCTCGAAGGAATTCTTCGACGTCAGTGCCGTGATCGCTGCATTGCAGGGCTCACACATTGACGCGCAGCGTGCTCAGCATCCCAATCCCTGCGCTCCTCGCGGTAGATCCGAGGCAGGGAATTTGTCGTCCAGACCCTGCAGTCCGTCTAGGTGCATACGGGCGTTGCTGCAGCAAGCAGGGAGGCGATAGTTCATCCGCAGGTCGCGTTCACAACTGCGTGCCGAGCCGAACGAACTTCAGCATAGAGGCAACAGGCGGAGCCTCTTTGTGCGCCGAAGCCTCGCGTTAAACGCCCTTGGCCCTTGGCAGATTTTGCGGAACCAATCGCCAGTACTGCCAACAGCGAGCGCGGTTGACCGGACTTGCCGCCGTACTCAGTCAGCGCCCACGCCTTGAACATCAATGCTGGTGCCTTCGACAGGAATCGAACCTGTATCTGAGTCTTAGGAGGACCCCGTTCTATCCATTGAACTACGAAGACGGTGGGCGGCTGGACTTTACCAGTTCGTCCGGTCCTTCCTGCGACAGCGCGTCAGCGCTCAGCGCAGCCCCACGCGCGAGGCGTGCCAGCGCAGGGCGGCGGCGCGGGCCGGGTCGGTGGCTTCGATGCGGTCGGCGCGGCGTTGCAGGGCGCGCATCTGCTCGACCTCGGCGATGACCTTGTTGGGGCTCAGCAGGGTGCCCAGCAGCATGTCGGCCTCGAAGGCCAGCCTCTTGAGGACGACCGTGGCGCGACGCAGCAGCTTCGCGGGGGCGGACGATCGGTCGAGGCTGGGCATGGCGGGAAGCTCCTGGGCATGGAAAGTGGACGGGGGCGTCGATTTTATAGGGTTAACCCGAATCCCCTGAGGAGGCGGGGTCGGGCCTCCCGAAGCGCCTCTCGCCAGCGCGCCGACCGCATCGCGCGAGCGGCCCGCGAGGCGTTGCGCAGGGCCCGCGCGCGCATCGCCGCGACCGATCGCGGGGTGGGCTTACCCCGATACGGAATCTTCAAAAAATTGACCGCGATCAAGCCGGCGCGTTTCGCGCACGCGCACCATCTGCGCTGTTCGGATCCGGCTCAGACTCACGAAAAAAAAGAGCGCACCCTCTACAGCAGGAGACAACAGATGAAGCATTTCATTCCGCGCCTCGGCGCGTGTCGCGCACGAGTCCTGGTCGCCACCGCCGCCGCCGCGGTGATGGCCGCCGCCACCCCCGCATGGGCCTGGGAACCCGCCAAGCCCGTCGAGTTCGTGATCCCCGCCGGCACCGGCGGCGGCGCCGACCAGATGGGCCGTTTGCTGCAAGGCATCGTCATCAAGTACAAGCTGATGAAGGAGCCGCTGATCGTCGTCAACAAGTCGGGCGGCGCGGGCGCCGAAGGCTTTCTCTCGGTGAAGGAAGCCAAGGGCGATCCGCACAAGATCATCATCTCGCTGTCGAACCTCTTCACCACGCCGATGGCCACGGGCGTGCCCTTCAACTGGAAGGACATGACGCCGGTGGCGATGCTGGCGCTCGACCAGTTCGTGCTGTGGACCAACGCCGAGCAGCCGTACAAGACCGCGGGCGAGTACGTGGCCGCGGTGAAGGCGGCGGGCCCGAACAAGTTCAAGATGGCCGGCACCGGCTCGAAGCAGGAAGACCAGATCATCACGGTCGCGCTCGAGAAGGCCACGGGCACCAAGTTCATCTACGTGCCCTTCAAGGGCGGCGGCGAAGTCGCGGTGCAGCTGGTGGGCGGCCACGTGAACTCCACCGTGAACAACCCGATCGAGGCGGTGGCGCAGTGGCGCGCGGGCAAGCTGCGCGCGCTGTGCGTGTTCGACGACGAGCGCATGCCGTTCAAGGCCAAGGTCACCGACACGCAGTCGTGGAACGACGTGCCCACCTGCAAGGAAGCGGGCGTGCCGGCCAAGTACACGATGCTGCGCGGCATCTTCATGGCACCGGGCGTCAAGCCCGAACAGCTGGCCTTCTACAAGGACCTGCTGACCAAGGTGATCGCCACGCCCGAGTGGAAGGAATACATGGAGAAGGGCGCCTTCAACCCGACCTTCATGACCGGCCCCGATTTCGAGAAGTGGCTCGCCAGCGCGGAAATCACGCACAAGACGCTGATGACCGAGGCCGGCTTCCTGGCCGCCAGCAAGTAACAGGCAAGAAGGCACCGGCGGCCGGGCGCGCCGCCGCGATGCATCGGACGACGTGAGCATGCGCCCGCGCGGGCGCGTGGCGTCGCGCCCGGTTTTCTTTCTCTCTCTCTCTCTCTCTCGACAACAACACGATGGGGGCTCCATGGAGCACGACGACAACGTATCCGACCCGGCCGCGCGCACGGGCGTGGCCACGAACAAGGTCGAGGCGGTGGTGGCACTGCTGCTGCTGGCGATCGGCCTGGTGGTGATCTTCGAAAGCCGCCGGCTCGGCGCGGGCTGGACCAGCGATGGCCCGGGCGCGGGCTACTTCCCGTTCTTCATCGGCCTGATCATCACGATCTCGGGCATCGGCATCCTCTACCAGTCGCTGCTGGGCAAGAACCGCAATACCGAGGTCTTCGTCGACCGCGAGCAGCTGCGGCGCGTGCTCTCGGTGCTGTTGCCGGCGGTGGTCTACGTGCTGGGCATCGCGCTGCTCGGCCTGTATGTGGCCTCGGCGGTCTACATCGCGCTGTTCATGGTGATCCTGGGCAAGTACTCCTGGGTCAAGGCCGCGATCGCGGCGCTGGCCGTGAACACGCTGTTCTTCTTCATGTTCGAGGTCTGGTTCAAGGTGCCGCTGTTCAAGGGCGCCCTGGATCCGCTCTCGTTCCTCGGCTACTGACACCTCACGGAGCACAAGCGAAATGGAAGAAATCGGTGCCCTGATGCAGGGCTTTTCGGTGATCCTGACACCGACCAACATCGGCCTGATGTTCGTCGGGATCATCCTGGGCGTGCTGATCGGCGTGCTGCCCGGACTGGGCGGCGCCAACGGCGTCGCGATCCTGCTGCCGCTCACGTTCACGATGTCGCCGACCTCGGCGATCATCATGCTGTCGTGCATCTACTGGGGGGCGTTGTTCGGCGGCGCCATCACCTCGGTGCTGTTCAACATCCCGGGCGAGCCCTGGTCGGTGGCCACCACCTTCGACGGCTACCCGATGGCGCAGCAGGGCCGCGCGGGCGCGGCGCTCACCACGGCCTTCACCTCGTCGTTCGTGGGCGCCTTCCTCGCGGTGGTGATGATCACCTTCCTCGCGCCGCTGGTGGCCAAGTTCGCGCTGAAGTTCGGCTCGCCCGAATTCTTCGCGGTCTACCTGCTGACCTTCTGCAGCTTCGTGGGCATGGGCAAGGGCTCGCCGTTCAAGATCCTGGCCTCGATGGCACTGGGCTTCGCGCTCGCCAGCGTGGGCATGGACACGGTCACGGGCCAGCTGCGCCTGACCTTCGGCCAGCCCGAGCTGATGCGCGGCTTCGACTTCCTGATCGCGGTGATCGGCCTGTTCGGCATCGGCGAGATCCTGCTGTCGATGGAAGAGGGCCTGAAGTTCTCGGGCAAGAGCGCGAAGATCGATCCGAAGGTGGTGCTGCAGACCTGGAAGCAGCTGCCGCAGTACTGGATGACCTCGCTGCGCAGCTCGCTGATCGGCATCTGGATGGGCATCACCCCGGGCGGCGCCACGCCGGCCTCGTTCATGGCCTACGGCCTGGCCAAGAAGATGTCCAAGCGCGGCTCGAAGTTCGGCACCGGCGAGGCCGAGGGCGTGGTCGCGCCCGAGACCGCGGCGCACGCGGCCGGCACCAGCGCGCTGCTGCCGATGCTGGCGCTCGGCATCCCGGGCTCGCCGACCGCGGCGGTGCTGCTGGGCGGCCTCTTGATCTGGGGCCTGCAGCCCGGACCGCTGCTGTTCGTCGAGCAGAAGGACTTCGTCTGGGGCCTGATCGCCAGCATGTACCTGGGCAACATCGTCGGCCTGATCGTGGTGCTGAGCACGGTGCCGCTGTTCGCCTCGATCCTGCGCATCCCGTTCTCGATCATCGCGCCGGTGATCATCGTGATCTGCGCGATCGGTGCCTACACGGTGCACAACGCGATGCTCGACATCTGGTTCATGCTGGGCTTCGGCGTCATCGGCTACCTGTTCAAGAAGCTCGACTTCCCGCTCGCGCCGCTGGTGCTGGCGCTGGTGCTCGGCGACAAGGCCGAGGACTCGTTCCGCCAGGCCATGCTGGTGTCGCAGGGCGACGTGATGATCATGTTCTCGAACCCGCTGGTCGGCGGCATCACCACCCTGGCGCTCACGCTGCTGTTCTGGCCGCTGATCTCCAAGCTGCTGGCGCTCTTCAAGCCGAAGAAGCCCGACGAGTTCGCCGTCGAGCGGCCGGTCGATTGAACCCGGAGGCCACGCCATGCCCGTCATCGCACTGACCCAGGAAATGGGATCGCTCGCCAAGGACGTGTCGGTTCAGCTCGCCGAGGAGATGGGGCTGGAATCGATGCGCCACGAGGTCATCGAGCGCGTCGCCGACCGCATGCAGGTTTCGACCAGCCTGATCGGCCGCCTGCGCGGCGGCAAGGCCGGTTTCGTCGAGCGGCTCACGACCGACCGGCGCAGCTTCGCGCTCTACACGGCCGAAGAACTGTTCGCGCTGGCCGACCGCGGCAACGTCGTGCTGCGCGGCTGGGGCGCCACCTGCCTGCTGCGGCCGGTGCCGCACGTGGTGTGCGTGCGCATCACGCGCTCGCTCAAGAAGCGCATCGACTGGCTGATGACGCACCTGGAGACCGACGACGCCGAGTTCGCCGAGGCCGAGATCCGGCGCAGCGACGAGGCGCACGCCGCGCGCATGCATGCGCAGTTCGGCGTGACCTGGGGCGACCCGGTGCTCTACGACCTGGTGCTCAACACCGACCGCCTCACGGTCGACAGCTGCGTGGCGCAGATCCGCGCGCTGGCGGCACGGCCCGAGTTCGCCGAGACCGCGCGCTCGCGCGCGCTGCTGGCCAACATGGCGCTGGCGGCGCGCGTGAAGGCGGCGCTCAAGGACGGCGCGGCCACGGCCGACATCCGCGTCACGGTGGAGGCCGACCACGGCCGCGTGAGCCTGCGCGGCATCGTGCTCGACGCGGACGAGCGCGCGCAGACCGAGGCCGTCACGGCGGCGGTAGAGGGCGTGGGCGCGGTGGACAACCAGCTGCGGCTGATGGCGACGACCCGGCGCTTCGCGTCGGCGAAGCAGACCTGAGCGGCCTCAGATCTTCCCGCGCTTGCGCAGCCGACTCAGGGTTTCTGCGGAGAGATTGAGGTAGGACGCGAGCTCCTTGCTCGGGATGCGGTCCACGAGCTCGGGGTGCTTGCGCAGGAAACGGTGCACCCGGCCCGGCGCGTCCAGCAGGTGCAGCGTGATGGTGTGCGCCATGATCTCGCTCATGCCGCGCATCACGAGGAACTCGAACAGTTCCTTGGTCTGGGGATGGCTCGCCAGGAAGGCGGTCCACTCCTTCAGCGGCAGGCTCGCCACGCGGGCCTTGGTGACGCAGACGATGCCGTAGGGCGTGGGCGTGCCCAGGCGCATGGCCGCGTAGCTGGTCTCCATGTCGTTCTCGTCGGCGAAGCGCAGGATCATCTCCTTGCCCTCCGGGTTGCTCACCACCCGCTTGAGGATGCCGTCGAGGATGAAGTACTGCTCCATCTCCCGCACCCCCTGGTGCAGCAGGAAATCGCCCTTGTTGCCGTCGACGATCACCAGGTGAGCCTCGAGCTCGGCGCGCTCGCCCTCGTTCAGGTCCTTGAGCAGGATGTTCTGCCGGAGCTGGGCGCGAATGATGTTCTTCTCCGGGTGGTTTTCCAACAACGTCATGGTCACCGTCTTGCTCGATTTCGTCGCCTGCGGCGCCGCTTCATCGGGGGTCGGCGCCGTTTTCGGGAAAGTTGACCGAGGTCAACGGCCGAAAGGATGGCCCGAATCATAGTCGCGGCTCGGGCCTCGGCCATTCACCCCAGCAGAAGGAGAGACATGTCTTCAGTTAGCACAGCCAAAGAGGCGGCCACGACGCTCGATGAGGCGATCAAGCCCAAGAGTCGGCCAGCCAACGGCGCCGCCGACGATCAGCAACTCGTCGCGCGCGCCCTCCAGCAGATGACGCAGGAAGCGCCGGAAGCGGAAACCACCGATGGTTTCCACCTGGTGATCGATGCGCTGAAGCTGAACGACATCGACACCATCTTCGCGCTGCCGGGCATCCCGATCACCGACCTGACCCGCATGGCGCAGGCCGAGGGCATGCGCGTGATCTCGTTCCGCCACGAGCAGCACGCCGGCAATGCCGCCGCTGCCGCCGGCTTCCTCACGCAGAAGCCCGGCATCTGCCTCACGGTGTCGGCGCCCGGCTTCCTCAACGGCCTGACCGCGCTGGCCAACGCCACCACCAACTGCTTCCCGATGATCCTGATCAGCGGCTCCAGCGAGCGCGAGATCGTCGACCTGCAGCAGGGCGACTACGAGGAGATGGACCAGCTGGCGATCGCCAAGCCGCTGTGCAAGGCCGCGTTCCGCGTGCTGCACGCCGAGGACATCGGCGTGGGCATCGCGCGCGCCATCCGCTCGGCCGTCTCGGGCCGCCCCGGCGGCGTGTACCTCGACCTGCCGGCCAAGCTGTTCGCGCAGACGATGGACGCCATCAAGGGCAAGAACTCGCTGATCAAGGTCATCGACCCCGCGCCGCGCCAGATCCCGGCCGCCGACGCCGTGCAGCGCGCGCTCGACCTGCTCAAGGGCGCGAAGCGCCCGCTGATCCTGCTGGGCAAGGGCGCCGCCTATGCCCAGGCCGATGCCGACATCCGCGCGCTGGTCGAGAAGACCGGCATTCCCTACCTGCCGATGTCGATGGCCAAGGGCCTGCTGCCCGACACGCATGCGCAATCGGCCGCCGCCGCGCGCTCCTACGTGCTGCAGGAAGCCGACGTGGTGCTGCTGGTGGGCGCGCGCCTGAACTGGCTGCTCTCGCACGGCAAGGGCAAGACCTGGGGCCAGGACAAGGGCGCCAAGCAGTTCATCCAGATCGACATCGCGCCGACCGAGATCGACAGCAATGTGGCGATCGCCGCGCCGGTGATCGGCGACATCGGCTCCTGCGTGGCCGCGCTGCTCGCGGGCATCGACGCCAAGTGGGCCAAGCCGCCGACCGAGTGGACCGGCGCCATCGCCGAGCGCAAGGACAAGAACCTGTCGAAGATGGCCGCCACGCTCGCCGCGCGTCCCTCGCCGATGAACTTCCAGAGCGCGCTCAGCGTGATCCGCGACCAGGTCAAGGCCCGGCCCGATGCGATCGTCGTCAACGAAGGCGCCAACACGCTGGACTTCGCGCGCAGCATCGTCGACATGTACGAGCCGCGCAAGCGCCTCGACGTGGGCACCTGGGGGATCATGGGCATCGGCATGGGCTTCGCGGTGGCCGCGGCCGTGGTCACGGGCAAGCCGGTGATCGCGATCGAGGGCGACAGCGCCTTCGGCTTCAGCGGCATGGAGGTCGAGACCATCTGCCGCTACAACCTGCCGATCTGCGTGATCGTGTTCAACAACAACGGCGTCTACCGCGGCACCGACGTGAACCCGAGCGGCACGCCCGACGTGGCGCCCACCGTGTTCGTGAAGAACGCGCGCTACGACAAGCTGATGGAGGCCTTCGGCGGCGTGGGCGTCCATGCGACCACCGCCGACGAGCTGCAGGCGGCCCTGACCGAGGCCGTCGCCACCGGCCGCCCGACCCTGATCAATGCCGTCATCGACGAGACCGCGGGCACCGAGAGCGGCCGCATCACCAGCCTCAATCCGGCCACGGCCAAGAAGAAGTGATTCCTTTCATTCCAGGAGATTCGACATGAGCAACAAACCTCTCAACGGCATCAAGATCATCGACTTCACGCACGTGCAAGCCGGTCCGGCCTGCACCCAGCTGCTGGCCTGGTTCGGCGCCGACGTGATCAAGGTCGAGCGCCCCGGCGCTGGCGACGTCACGCGCTCGCAGCTGCGCGACATCCCCGACGTGGACGCGCTGTACTTCACCATGCTCAACAGCAACAAGCGCTCGCTGACGCTGGACACCAAGCAGCCCGAGGGCAAGGTGGTGCTCGAGAAGCTGATCAAGGAATCGGACGTGCTGGTCGAGAACTTCGGCCCCGGTGCGCTCGACCGCATGGGCTTCAGCTGGGAACGCATCCAGGAACTGAACCCGAAGATGATCGTCGCCTCGGTCAAGGGCTTCAGCGACGGCCACCACTACGACGACCTGAAGGTCTACGAGAACGTCGCGCAGTGCGCGGGCGGTGCCGCCTCCACCACCGGCTTCTGGGACGGCCCGCCGACCGTGAGCGCCGCGGCGCTCGGCGACAGCAACACCGGCATGCACCTGGCGATCGGCATCCTCACGGCCATCATCGGCCGCGAGCAGACCGGCAAGGGCCAGCGCGTGGCCTGCTCGATGCAGGACGCCGTGCTCAACCTGTGCCGCGTGAAGATGCGCGACCAGCAGCGCCTGGACCGCCTGGGCTACCTCGAGGAATACCCGCAGTACCCGCACGGCACCTTCAGCGACGTGGTGCCGCGCGGCGGCAATGCCGGCGGCGGCGGCCAGCCGGGCTGGGTGCTCAAGTGCAAGGGCTGGGAGACCGACCCGAACGCCTACATCTACTTCACCGTGCAGGGCCATGCCTGGGCCCCGATCTGCGACGCCATCGGCAAGCCCGAGTGGAAGACCGATCCCGACTACATGACCGCCAAGGCACGCCAGCCGCACATCACCGACATCTTCGCGACCATCGAGGGCTGGCTGCAGGACAAGACCAAGTTCGAGGCGGTCGACATCCTGCGCAAATTCGACATCCCGTGCGCGCCGGTGCTGACGATGAAGGAACTGCTCAACGACGAATCGCTTCGCAAGAGCGGCTCGATCGTGGAAGTGCCGCACAAGGAACGCGGCACCTACTTCACCGTGGGCAGCCCGATCAAGTTCTCGGACCTCAAGCCCGAGATCACCGGTTCGCCGCTGCTGGGCGAACACACCGACGACGTGCTGGCCGAACTCGGCTACAGCCAACAGCAGATCGCCGCGCTGCACGAAGCGAAGGCAGTCTGACCCAGGCGTTCCCCCGGGGCTTTTCCAGTCCACGAAGCGCCGGGGGGCGCGGTATTTCGGATGCGTCGAGGCGGGAGGCCAGCATGCAAGCTTCAGTGGATTTCAGGCAGCTCGTCGAAGGGGCGGGCGATGCCATCATGGTGTGCGATGCGGCCGGGGCCATCGTTCTGTGGAACCCCGCGGCCGAACGCATCTTCGGCTTCACCGAGGCCGAGGCGCTGGGTCGCTCGCTCGACCTCATCATTCCCGAGCGCCAGCGGCAGCGCCACTGGGACGGCTACCACAAGACCATGGACACCGGCATCACCAAGTACGGTGCCGATCTGCTGCGCGTGCCGGCCCTGCACAAGGACGGCCGCACCTTGTCGATCGCCTTCACGGTGTCGATGCTGTTTTCGCCGGAACACCAAGTCTCGGGCATTGTCGCCATCGTCCGCGACGAGACAGCCCGATTTGCGGAAGAGCGCAAACTGCGCGCTCGTCTGCTAGAAGCGGAAACCACGATCAAAGAAGGAGACAGTCGATGAGTCAAGCGCTGGAGGGTGTCCGCATCCTCGATTTCACCCACGTGCAATCCGGCCCCACCTGCACGCAGCTGCTGGCCTGGTTCGGCGCCGACGTCATCAAGGTCGAGCGCGCCGGCGAAGGCGATGCCACGCGCGGCCAGCTGCGCGACATTCCCGGTGTGGACAGCCTCTACTTCACGATGCTGAACCACAACAAGCGCTCGATCACGCTCGACACCAAGAACCCCAAGGGGCGCCAGGTGCTCGACGAGCTGATCAAGACCTGCGACGTGCTGGTCGAGAACTTCGCGCCCGGCGCGCTCGACCGCATGGGCATCACCTGGGAACACATCCAGAAGCTCAACCCGCGCATGATCGTGGCCTCGGTCAAGGGCTTCGGTCCCGGCAAGTACGCCGACTGCAAGGTCTACGAGAACGTGGCGCAGTGCGCCGGCGGCGCGGCGTCGACCACCGGCTTCGAGGACGGCCCGCCGATGGTGACCGGCGCCCAGATCGGCGACAGCGGCACCGGCCTGCACCTCGCGCTCGGCATCCTGGCGGCGCTGTTCCAGCGCAACAGCACCGGCCGCGGCCAGAAGGTGCTGGCGCCGATGCAGGACGCAGTGCTCAACCTGTGCCGCGTGAAGATGCGCGACCAGCAGCGGCTGGAACGCACGGGCACCATGCACGAATACCCGCAGTACCCCGACGGCAAGTTCGGCGACGCGGTGCCGCGCGCGGGCAATGCCTCGGGCGGCGGCCAACCGGGCTCGATCCTCAAGTGCAAGGGCTGGGAGACCGACCCCAACGCCTACATCTACTTCATCACGCAGGCGGCCGTGTGGCCGGCGGTGTGCAACGTGATCGGCGAGGAAGGCTGGATCACCGACGAGGCCTACGCCACGCCGGCCGCGCGACTGCTGCACCTGAAGCCGATCTTCGCGCGCATCGAGCAATGGACCATGACCAAGGACAAGTTCGAGGCCATGGAGATCCTGAACCAGTACGACATTCCGTGCGGGCCGATCCTCTCGATGAAGGAGATCGCCGCCGACGAATCGCTGCGCGAGACCGGGACCATCGTCGAGGTCGACCATCCCACGCGCGGCAAGTACCTGACGGTGGGCAATCCGATCAAGCTGTCGGACAGCCCCACCGAGGTGAAGCGCTCGCCGCTCCTGGGCGAGCACACCGAGGAAGTGCTGATGCAACTGGGCTACGGCCTGGAAGACGTGGCGGCGCTGCGCGCCGAACGCGTGATCTGACGACGAAGAACGCGGCGCGGTAATTCCGCGCCAATTCGAACGAATCCGCAATCGATTTGCCAATGGCATGGCCGGCGGCGAAGGGATTCGTTCGTCTTCTCTCTTTGAATTGAATTGGAGTCATGCATAACTCCAAATGAATGCTCTCAATAAAATAGTTTGACTGTTATTTATCGTTCTGCACTTCTACAGTTTGAACATGCCGGCAAGTCATTCAATTCACCGCACGGCAGTCATTCGAAAGGAGCAGACCATGCAGAACCTCACGCCCGTTCAATACTGGCTCGATGAAACCGAACGCAATGCCTACAACGCCGCCTTCTACGAATTGGGCTTGCGCTGGCACTGGGACCGCCAGACCTATTGCGACCTGATGGGCACGGCGCAGGAACCCGAGAAGCGCATTGGCCATTATCTCGAGGCGAATCATCCGCATCTGCTGCGCGCCTACGACGCGGCATTCCTGGCCGATGCGATCGAACAGAAGAAGGAAGCCTACAAGCGGCGCGAAGGCGAAGGTTCCGCGCCGCTGTCGAAGCGCCATTTCAATTGGGCCGAATGCCGCGGTGCCGAACTCGGCGCCTGAATTGCAATTGAATAAATCAAATCACGGCTGATCCGATGAACATCCACGAATACCAGGGCAAGGAAGTGCTGCGCCGCCATGGCGTGGCGACGCCGCGCGGTTTCGTCTGCCGCACGAGCGACGAGGCGGCCGATGCCGCCGCCCGGCTCGGTGGGCGTTCGTGGGTGGTGAAGGCGCAGATCCACGCAGGCGGACGCGGCAAGGGCGGCGGGGTGAAGCTGGCCTGGTCGGGCGCGGAAGTGCGCCGCCATGCGCAGGCGCTGCTCGGCATGACGCTGCGCACGCACCAGACGGGACCCGAGGGCCGGGTGGTGAGACAGTTGCTGGTCGAGGAGGGGGTGGAGATCGACCAGGAGTTCTACCTCGGCATGGTGGTCGACCGCGGTGCGCGGCGCGTGGCGTTGATGGCATCGAGCGAAGGCGGGATGGACATCGAGGAGGTGGCCGCGCGCTCGCCCGAGAAGATCCACACGCTGTTCATCGACCCCGAGACGGGGATCAAGGCAACCGAGGCCGATGCGCTCGCACGCTCGATCGGGCTCGCGGGCCGCGACGTGGTGCAGGCGCGCGAGTTCATGCAGAAGCTCTACCAGGCCTTCGATGCGAGCGACGCTTCGCTGGCCGAGATCAACCCGCTGGTGCGCACGCGCGACGGCCGGTTGATGGCGCTCGATGCCAAGCTCAGCTTCGATCCGAACGCGCTGTTCCGCCAGCCCGAGATCGCCGCGATGCGCGACCTCGACGAGGAGGATCCGACGGAGATCGAAGCCTCGAAGTTCGACCTGTCGTACATCTCGCTCGACGGCGACATCGGCTGCCTGGTGAATGGCGCGGGCCTCGCGATGGCGACGATGGACGCGATCAAGCTCTATGGCGGATCGCCGGCCAACTTCCTCGACGTGGGCGGTGGCGCGAGCGTGGAGAAGGTCACCGCGGCCTTCCAGCTGATGTTGCGCAACCCGCGCCTGAAGGCGGTGCTGGTCAACATCTTCGGCGGCATCATGCGCTGCGACGTGATCGCCCACGGCATCGTCGCCGCGGCACGCGAGACGGCTCTGTCGGTGCCGCTGGTGGTGCGCATGAAGGGCACGAACGAGGACCTGGGGCGGACCATCCTCGCGCAGTCGGGGCTTCAGATCATCGGGGCCGAGGATATCGGCGAGGCGGCTCGGCAGGCGGTGGTCGTGGCTCGGGTTCCTAAGGGGCAGCGATGAACGTTGGACGAGCTTTTTGCCGTTCGTTGCGGGCACGCGCCGACGGGGTACTCCCCTCCGCGAATGTCCCCCGCCTTCGGCTCCTCCTTTATTTCGCTGCGGGGAGTACCCCATCGACGCGCGCCTGGACGCAGCGGTTGTTGAACCGCCGGCACCACCGCTGCGCTTCCCGTGCACAGGGCAGTGGGTGCTTCCCGCAGCGAAATAAAGGAGGAGCCCGAAGGGCGGGGGACATTCGCGGAGGGAAGTACCCGCTGTCCTGTGCACGCGCCCCGAACAGCCGTTCCAGCAAAACAAGAACGGACCTCACAGAGCGGTAAAGGAAAAAGATGTCGATCCTCATCAACCGCCACACCCGCGTCATCACGCAGGGCATCACCGGCAAGACCGGCCAGTTCCACACCCAGGCCTGCCTCGAGTACGGCCACGGTCGCCACTGCTTCGTCGCCGGCGTCAATCCGATGAAGGCCGGCCAGGCCATGGCCGGCATTCCCATCTACGGCACGGTCAAGGAAGCCAAGGCCCGCACCGGCGCCACCGTCTCGGTCATCTATGTGCCCCCGGCCTTCGCCGCCGCCGCCATCGATGAAGCCGTGGATGCCGAGCTCGACCTCGTGATCTGCATCACCGAGGGCATTCCGGTGCGCGACATGATCCGCACCCGCCGCCGCATGGAAGGGCGCAAGACCCTGCTGCTCGGGCCCAACTGTCCCGGCCTCATCGTGCCCGACGAGATCAAGATCGGCATCATGCCGGGCCACATCCACCAGCGCGGCCGCATCGGCGTGGTCTCGCGCTCGGGCACCCTGACCTACGAGGCCGCGAGCCAGCTCGGGCGCTTCGGCATCGGACAGTCGACCGTGGTCGGCATCGGTGGCGATCCGGTCGGCGGGCTGCGGCACATCGACGTGCTGAAGATGTTCAACGACGACCCGCGCACCGACGCCGTCATCATGGTCGGCGAGATCGGCGGCGATGCCGAGGAAGAGTGCGCGCGCTGGATCCATGCCCACATGCGCAAGCCCGTGGTCGGCTTCATCGCCGGCGCCAGCGCGCCGCCTGGCAAGCGCATGGGCCATGCGGGCGCCATCATTTCCGGCGGCAAGGGCACGGCGCAGGAGAAGCTCGCCGTCATGAAGGCCTGCGGCATCCACGTGACCGACAACCCGGCCGAGATGGGGAAGCTGCTGGCCTCGCTGGTCGTCCCCGACTACCTGCCGTTCGACTAGGCCCCGCACCCGCGCAGCGCCTGTCGGCCCACCCACATTCACAGCATCAAAAGAAAGCACAACATGCCACAACGTTGGGTCCGTTTCGAACACGCCGGAGAAGCCGCCTTCGGCACCCTGGAGGACGACGCCGTGCGCGAGTATCGCGGCGACATGTACGGCACGCCCGAGCCCACCGGCCGCGTGTTCGCGCTGGCCGGCCTGCGCCTCTTGTCGCCGAGCGAGCCGACCAAGGTCATCGCGCTGTGGAACAACTTCCATGCCCTCGGCGAGAAGCTCAAGCTCGCCGTGCCCGAGGAGCCGTTGTACCTGCTGAAGGCGCCGAACTCCTTCTCGGCGCACGAGGCGCCGATCCGCAAGCCGCTGTGCGACGGCAAGGTCGTGTTCGAGGGCGAGCTCGGCATCGTCATCGGCAAGACCGCCACCGCCGTCTCCGAGGAGCGCGCGCTCGAGCACGTGTTCGGCTACACCTGCGCCAACGACGTCACCGTGGCCGACATCCTCAACCGCGATGCCTCGTTCGCGCAGTGGGTGCGCGCCAAGGGCTTCGACACCTTCTGCCCCATGGGCCCGGCCATCGCCACCGGTCTCGATCCCGCCACGCTGGTGGTGCGCACCGTGCTCAACGGCGAGGAGCGGCAGAACTATCCGATCAGCGACATGCGGTTTTCCGTGCAGCGCCTGGTCAGCCTCATCTCGCAGGACATGAGCCTGCATCCCGGCGACGTGATCCTGTGCGGCACGTCCGTGGGCGTGGGCTCGATGAAGCCCGGCAGCCTGGTCGAAGTGGAGATCGACGGCATTGGTCGTCTATCAAATCGTTTCGGCTGACGCGAAGAATTTCAACTCTTGGGGATCGACATGAAGATAGCAATCATCGGCGCGGGGGCCATCGGCGGCCTGGTGGGCGCCAAACTCGCGCTGGCCGGAGAGGACGTGACCTTCATCGTGCGCGGCGCCAACCTCCAGGCCATCGGCGCCAACGGCATCAAGCTGGTGTCGGCCGAGGGCGAGGAGCAGGTGGCGCGCAACGTACGGGCCACCGACCGCTATGACGAAGCAGGGCCGCAGGACCTCGTGATCCTCGCGATGAAGGCGCACCAGGTCGAGGCCGTGGCCGACGACGTGGCCAAGCTCTTCGGGCCCGAGACCGCGGTCGTGACCATGCAGAACGGCATTCCCTACTGGTACTTCCAGAAGCACGGCGGCGTGCTCGAGGGCACCACCGTGCGCAGCGTCGACCCGGAAGGCGTGCTCAACACCAAGATCCCGCCGCGGCGCGTGATCGGCTGCGTGGTCTATCCAGCCTCCGAGCTGATCGCGCCCGGCGTCATCAAGCACATCGAGGGGGACCGCTTCCCGGTCGGCGAGCTCGACGGCGCGACCACCGAGCGCGTCGAGCGCATCGCGGCCTGTTTCGCCAACGCGGGATTCAAGGCGCCGGTGCTCGACAACATCCGCGCCGAGATCTGGCTCAAGCTCTGGGGCAACCTGACCTTCAACCCGATCAGCAGCCTCTCGCACTCGACCCTGGTCGACATCTGCCAGTACCCGCCCTCGCGCGAACTCGCGGCCGCGATGATGCGCGAGGCCCAGGCCGTGGCGCACAAGCTCGGCATCGAGTTCCGCGTCACGCTCGAGAAGCGCATCGCGGGCGCCGAGAAGGTCGGCAAGCACAAGACCTCGATGCTGCAGGACGTGGAAGCCGGCCGCGCGCCCGAGATCGACGCGCTGGTCGGCGCGGTGGTCGAGCTCGCGCGGCTCACCGAGACCTCGACCCCGCACATCGACACCGTGTATTCGCTCGTGAAGCTGCTCGCGCGGACCATGGAAGAACAGCGCGGCCAGGTCCGGCTGCGCGAACTCGCCTGAGGACACCCACACCATGCGACGCCTTCGCAGCGCCAAGATCGTGGCCACGCTCGGTCCCGCCACTTCCGACGAGCCCGCGATCCGCGCGCTGTTCGAGCGTGGCGTGGACGTGTTCCGCCTCAACTTCAGCCACGGCACGCAGCACGACCATGCGCGCCGCCTCGAGACCATCCGCCGGCTCGAGAAGGAATTCGGCCGGCCGATCGGCGTGCTGCTCGACCTGCAGGGGCCGAAGCTGCGCCTGGGCACCTTCGAAGGCGGCCGCGCGCAGCTCGAGGCGGGCGCGCGTTTCCGGCTCGACATGGACCGCGCGAGCGGCAACGGCCGCCGCGCGCCGCTGCCGCATCCCGAGATCTTCGCCGCGCTGCAGGAGGGCACCGAGCTGCTGCTCGACGACGGCAAGCTGCGGCTGCGCGTCGACCGCCACGGCGCCGACTTCGCCGAGACCACCGTGCTGGTGGGCGGCCCCATCTCCGACCGCAAGGGCGTCAACGTGCCCAGCGTGCTGCTGCCGATCTCGCCGCTGACGCCGAAGGACCGCGACGACCTCGACGTCGGCCTCGCGATGGGCGTGGACTGGGTGGCGCTGTCGTTCGTGCAGCGGCCCGAGGACATCGACGAGGCGCGCGAGATCATCGGCACGCGCGCGGCCATCATGGCCAAGCTCGAGAAGCCCGCGGCCATCGAGCACCTCGACGCCATCGTCGAGCGCTGCGACGGCATCATGGTCGCGCGCGGCGACCTCGGCGTGGAGCTGCCGCCCGAGCGCGTGCCCGAGCTGCAGCGCCAGATCGTGCGCGCCTGCCGGCTGCGCGGCAAGCCGGTGGTGGTGGCCACGCAGATGCTCGAGTCGATGATCGCCGCGCCGGTGCCCACGCGCGCCGAGGTGTCGGACGTGGCGACCGCGGTCTACGACGGCGTCGACGCGGTGATGCTCTCGGCCGAGTCGGCCTCGGGCAAGTACCCGCTCGAGGCGGTGGCGATGATGGACCGCATCGTCGCGCGCGTGGAGGCCGATCCCTCGTACCGCACCGGCATCGACGCCACGCACGAGAGCGCGCAGTCGACCACGGCCGACGCGGTCTGCACCTCGATGCGCCAGGTGGCCGCGCTGCTCGCGCCGGCCGCCACCGTGACCTACACCTCCTCGGGCTTCACCAGCCTGCGCGCGGCGCGCGAACGGCCCGCGGTGCCGATCCTGAGCCTCACGCCTGACATCGCGACCGCGCGCCGCATGGCGATGGTGTGGGGCGTGCATGCGGTGCTGGTGGACGACGTGCACGACGTGGGCGAGATGATCGAGTGCGCCTGCCGCACCGCGCATGCCGAGGGCTTCGCGCAGCCCGGCCAGAAGGTGGTGGTGGTGGCGGGCCTGCCCTTCGGCCAGTCGGGCACCACCAACCTGCTGCACGTCGCGCGTATTCCAAACCATTCCTGATCGCGAATACTTGACCGCGGTCATGCGGCGCGCGCGCCGCCGGCCATAGCATGGGACTTCCGAACGAAGCAGTTCTCCAGGAATCCCCATGAAGCACGCGACACTGCGCCAGTTGAAGGTTTTCGAGGCGGTGGCGCGGCTCCTTAGTTTTTCGCGCGCGGCCGAGGAGCTGCACCTCACGCAGCCCGCGGTGTCGACGCAGGTGCGCAAGCTCGAGGACCACGCCGGCAACACGCTGTTCGAGCAGTTCGGCAAGAAGGTCTACCTCACGGCCGCGGGCACCGAGCTGCTGCAGCTCAGCCGCGCGATCATCCAGCAGTTCGAGGCGGCCGAGAACGCGATGCTGCAGTTCAAGGGCATCTCGGGCGGCAAGCTCAACGTGGGCGTGATCAGCGCGGGCGACTACTTCTTTCCGCGCCTGCTGGTGGAGTTCGCGGGCCGGCATCGCGGCGTGACCCTGAACTTCACGGTGCACAACCGCGAGGGCCTGCTCACGCACATCGCCGAGAACCTCACCGACCTCGCGATCATGGTGCGCCCGCCCACCGACCTCGACACGCTGAACCAGCCCTTCGCGCCGCACCCCTACGTGATCATCGCGGCGCCCACGCATCCGCTGGTGGGCGTGAAGGGCGTGCCGCTCAAGCGGTTGATCCGCGAGCCCTTCGTGGTGCGCGAGCGCGCGTCCGACACCTGGCATTCGATGGAGGAGGGCTTCGGCGCCGCGCTGTCCGAGATCAACATCGCGATGGAGATCCGCAGCACCGAGACCATCAAGCAGGCGGTAATCGCGGGCATGGGCGTGAGCTTCGTGTCGGCCCACACCATCAGCCAGGAGCTGCGCGCGGGCAGCGTGCGGGTGCTCGACGTGCAGGGCTTTCCGCTGATGCTCAACTGGTACGTGGTGCACCGGCGCGGCAAGCGGCTGCCGCCGGTGGCGCAGGCCTTCAAGGACTTCCTGCTGAACGACGGCACCGCGCTGATCTCGCAGATCGTGCCCTTCGATCCGGCGATCTGAAGGCGAAAAAAAAGAGCGCTCGCGGCGCTCTCTCTTCGGGGTGGAGCCTCGAGGGCTCCGGCTCTCAACGCTGTTGCAGCGCGGCGCGCACGGCCTTGGCGAAGATCACGATCGGCAGCGCGGCGATCAGGTCGCGCAGCACGCCGTTCGAGGCGAAGGAGGGGGCCTTGAGGGCGGTGGAATTCAGTGCGGTGTTGTTCATGGATGTGCTCCGAATACGGGTGGGTGGGAATGCGAACCTCCGAATTATAGGGTTTACCCTGGATTAGGGCAAACCACGAGTGACATGCCCTTTTCGCGAGCAGGGCGCGCGGAGGCACTCCAGAGTGGGCTGCGACGCGGTCGAGGTGATCGCGAGGGACCTGCCGAAGACGCCACCGACTTGCATCAAGCCGCGCCTCGCGTCGCGCGACCCGTGCGCCATCGCGGGCGTTCTCATCGCGCGCTAAGACGACCATGCTAGGGAATCCACGGGGGTCCGCGGCCGGGTCCCTTCGAGGGAACTTGACGAGGGTCAAGAGTTTTTGGGTCGCTGCACCCGACAGTCATCCGCACGCAGGAGGCTGCGGGTCGACGGTGTCGCGAAGCGGGGCCGACGGGACCGGAGGATCAGCCGAAGCGTGTCGATTGCGTGATGCGACGCCGTACTTGTTCGCATCTCTGCTTCGGGGACCGGTGACTCGGAACGAAACCGGCGGCGCCTCGATGCGATCCGCCGGACTTCAACTCAAACACAAAGATGAAGGACATTCAATGACTCGGCAAACGACCACGATCGCGGGTGCGAACCCCGCGATCTATTCCCCCTCGGGACACTCTGGCGCCGCGGCGGCGCAGCGCTCGCACAGTTACCGATGGGGGCAGCTCCTGATCGGCATCGTGTGCATGGCGATGATCGCCAACCTCCAATACGGCTGGACCCTGTTCGTCAACCCGATCGCGGAGAAGCACGGCTGGAGCCGCGCCGCGATCCAGGTGGCCTTCACCATCTTCGTGCTCACCGAGACCTGGCTGGTGCCGATCGAGGGCTACCTCGTCGACCGCTTCGGCCCGCGTCCCGTGGTGCTGGTGGGCGGCGTGCTCTGCGGCATCGGCTGGGTGATCAACTCCTTCGCGGCCTCGCTGCCGGTGCTCTACATCGCGGCGGCCATCGGCGGCATCGGTGCGGGCGCGGTCTACGGCACCTGCGTGGGCAATGCGCTCAAGTGGTTCCCCGACCGGCGCGGCCTCGCGGCGGGCATGACCGCGGCCGGCTTCGGCGCGGGCTCCGCGCTCACCATCATCCCGATCTCGGCCATGATCAAGAACAGCGGCTACGAGGCCGCCTTTCTCTATTTTGGGATCGGGCAGGGACTGATCGTGTTCCTGCTCGCCTGGATGCTGACGCGCGCGCCCGAGCATTCGAAGGCCGTGAACACCCGCAACGTGCAGCAGTCGCGGCGCGACTACGCGCCCTCCGAGGTGCTGCGCTCGCCCGTGTTCTGGGTGATGTACGCGATGTTCGTGATGGTGGCCGCCGGCGGCCTGATGGCGACCGCGCAGCTCGCGCCGATCGCCAAGGACTTCAAGATCATCGACGTGCCGGTGAACATCATGGGCCTGGTGCTGCCCGCGCTGACCTTCGCGCTGGCGATCGACCGCGTGCTCAACGGCCTGACGCGCCCGTTCTTCGGCTGGGTGTCGGACAAGATCGGCCGCGAGCAGACCATGTTCATCGCCTTCGCGATCGAGGCGGTCGGCATCCTGATGCTCTACAAGTACGGCCACAACCCGCTGCTGTTCGTGGTGCTGACCGGCATGGTGTTCTTCGCCTGGGGCGAGATCTACAGCCTGTTCCCCTCGACCTGCGCCGACACCTTCGGCGGCAAGTACGCGGCCTCGAACGCGGGCATGCTCTACACCGCCAAGGGCACGGCCTCGCTGCTGGTGCCGCTGTCGAGCGTGCTGGCCGCGAGCACCGGCAGCTGGGAGGCAGTGTTCTTCGTCGCGAGCGGCGTCAATGCCGTTGCCGCGCTGATGGCCTGGTTCGTGCTGCGCCCGATGCGCCGCAAGCACATCGAACGCAGCGAACTCCCGCACTGAGCGCCGACGGGTCGCGAGCCGCTACCATCGACGCCTTTGTCCAGGAGAACGGCGTGACCCTTTACAGACTCGACGAGCATGAACCGTCCATCGACGCCAGCGCGCGCGTGGCGGACACGGCGAGCGTGATCGGTCAGGTCGTGCTCGGCGCGCACAGCACCATCGGGCCGCGCTGCGTGCTGCGCGGCGACAACGAGCCCATCACGGTGGGCGCGGGCAGCCACCTCGAGGACGGCGTGATGCTGCATGCCGACCCGGGCTTCCCGATGACCATCGGCGACGACGTGACGGTCGAGCGGCATGTGATGCTGCACGGCTGCACCATCGGCGACGGCTCGGTGGTCGGCGAGGACACCGTGGCGCTCAACGGCGCGGTGGTGGGGCGCGAATGCATCGTCGCCACCGGCGCGCTGCTGACCGAGGGCAAGGTCTTTCCCGACCGCTCGCTGATCTCGGGCCGCCCGGCCAAGGTCACGGGCCAGGTCGACGATGCCGAGGCCGCGCGCCTCGTGCAGCGCGCGCGCGAACTCGCCGCGCGCTGATCCACACGGGGCCGCCGGCGCGAACGGCCCCGCGTTCTTTCTTCTCCTTGCGTTCCCGCGCGCCGCGACGGATTCGCGCGCGGAATACCTCGGTGTTGCGAACGGTTCGCACGCCTCCACGCGACGCCCCCGGATATTCCGGCCGCGGCCCAGCGAAAGAGTCCTTTTCACAGGGCTCGCTCGCATTGACACCACCCCTGTTTCGATGGAAATTGACCTGCGTCAAGGTCATCCGCGCGCGATTCATCGACAGTGAATCCCGAGGCAGATGACCGCGCGCGGCTTCCGGTCCCCGCACAGGGAGGCGAGCGCGAATTGACGCCACGATGACAACGGATCCGCCGGCAGGCAGACAGCGGCGGACCGGCAACGGCACCAGATCGGACGGGACCATGACAACAGAAGCGCTGAACGCGTACGCAGCACCGCACCTGGCCGCACCCGCGGCCTGCGTGGAGGCCGGCCAATGAGCGAGGCCCTGCGACTTTCCGCGGCCGACGAACTGGCCGAGGTGCGCCGCGTGCTCGCCGCGCATGCGGACGAACAGGGCGCGCTGCTGCCGATCCTGCACGAGGTGCAGGACACGCTGGGCTACGTGCCCTCGCATGCGGTGCAGACCATCGCCGACGCGCAGAACCTCTCGCGCGCCGAGGTGCATGGGGTGATCACCTACTACCACCACTTCCGCGCCGAGCCGCCGGGCCGGCACGTGATCCAGATCTGCCGTGCCGAGGCCTGCCAATCGATGGGCGCCGATGCGCTGCTCGCGCATGCCGAGAAGCACCTGGGCTGCGCGGTGCACGGCACCACGAAGGACGGCGCCTTCACGCTCGAGCCGGCGTTCTGCCTCGGCCTGTGCGCCTCCTCGCCCGCGATGACGCTCGACGACGAGCCGCATGCGCGCGTCACGCCGCACCGTTTCGAAACGCTGGTCGCACAGGCGGGAGACTGCGCATGAACGCCGCCGTGAAGATCTACGTGCCGCGCGACTCCGCGGCGCTCGCGGTCGGCGCCAATGCCGTGGCCCAGCGCATCGCGCAGGAAGCCGCCGCGCGCGGCCTCGCGATCGAGCTGGTGCGCAACGGCTCGCGCGGCATGCTGTGGCTCGAGCCGCTGGTCGAGGTCGAGACGCCCGCGGGCCGCATGGCCTACGGCCCGGTCACGGTCGACGAGGTGCCGGCGCTGTTCGATGCCGGGCTGGGCACGGGCGCGCGCTCGCATCCGCTGTCGCTCGGTCCCACCGACGAGATTCCCTACCTCAAGAAGCAGGAGCGCCTGACCTTCGCACGCGTCGGCATCACCGACCCCGTGTCGCTGACCGACTACCAGGCGCACGAGGGCTACGCGGGCCTGCGCGCCGCGCTCGCGATGGCGCCGGCCGACATCGTGCAGCAGGTGCTCGACTCGGGCCTGCGCGGCCGCGGCGGCGCGGCCTTCCCGGCCGGCATCAAGTGGAAGACGGTGCTCAACACGCCGTCGGAACAGAAGTACATCGTCTGCAATGCCGACGAGGGCGACTCGGGCACCTTCTCCGACCGCATGACGATGGAGGGCGACCCCTTCGTGCTGATCGAGGGCATGACCATCGCGGGCATCGCCACCGGCGCGACGCAAGGCTACATCTACGTGCGCTCCGAGTACCCGCATGCGATCGCCGCGCTCAACGAGGCGATCCGCCATGCGGAGGCCGCGGGCTTCCTCGGCGACAACGTGCTGCGCTCGGGCAAGCGCTTCCGGCTCGCGGTGCGCAAGGGCGCGGGCTCCTACGTCTGCGGCGAGGAGACGGCATTGCTCGAGAGCCTCGAGGGCAAGCGAGGCATCGTGCGCGCCAAGCCGCCGCTGCCGGCCATCGAGGGCCTGTTCGGCCAGCCCACGCTGATCAACAACGTGATCACGCTGGCCAGCGTGCCGATCATCCTGGCGCGCGGCGCCACCTTCTACCGCGACTACGGCGTGGGCCGCTCGCGCGGCACGCTGCCGATGCAGCTGGCCGGCAACATCAAGCACGGCGGGCTGGTCGAGAAGGCCTTCGGCGTGACCCTGCGCGAACTGCTCTACGACTACGGCGGCGGCTCGGCCTCGGGCCGGCCGATCAAGGCGGTGCAGGTCGGCGGCCCGCTGGGCGCCTACCTGCCCGAGTCGCAGTGGGACCTGCCGCTGGACTACGAGGCCTACGCGGCCGTCGGCGGCACCGTGGGCCACGGCGGCATCGTGGTGCACGACGACACGGCCGACCTGTCGAAGCTGGCGCGCTACGCGATGGAGTTCTGCGCGCTCGAGTCGTGCGGCAAGTGCACGCCCTGCCGCATCGGCTCGACGCGCGGCGTCGAGGTCATCGACAAGATCCGCGGCAACCAGAACCGGCCGCAGCAGGTGATCCTGCTGCGCGACCTGTGCAACACCATGGTCCATGGCTCGCTGTGCGCGATGGGCGGCATGACGCCGTTCCCGGTGCTCTCCGCGCTCGACCACTTCCCGCAGGACTTCGGCATCGAGGCACCCGACCGCAAGGCCGCCTGAGCCCCCAGAGAAAGCAAAGACATGTTGAACCATCTCAAGGAAACCGACTACGGCACGCCCAAGCGCGAATCCGAGCGCGAGGTCACGCTGGAGATCGACGGCACCGAGGTCACGGTGCCGGCCGGCACCTCGCTGATGCGCGCGGCCGTCGACGCCGGCATCCAGGTGCCCAAGCTGTGCGCCACCGACAGCCTCGAGCCCTTCGGTTCGTGCCGGCTGTGCCTGGTCGAGATCGAGGGCCGCCGCGGCTTCCCGGCCTCGTGCACCACGCCGGCCGAGGCCGGCATGAAGGTGCGCACCCAGACGCCGAAGCTGCAGGACCTGCGCAAGGGCGTGATGGAGCTCTACATCTCCGACCATCCGCTCGACTGCCTGACCTGCTCGGCCAACGGCAACTGCGAGCTGCAGGACATGGCCGGCGTGACCGGCCTGCGCAACGTGCGCTACGGCTTCGACGGCGCCAACCACATCAAGAGCGAGAAGGACGAGTCGAACCCGTACTTCACCTACGACCCCTCCAAGTGCATCGTGTGCAACCGCTGCGTGCGCGCCTGCGAGGAAACCCAGGGCACCTTCGCGCTGACCATCAGCGGCCGCGGCTTCGAGTCGCGCGTGTCGCCGGGCCAGGACCAGCCCTTCATGGAATCGGAGTGCGTGAGCTGCGGCGCTTGTGTCGAGGCCTGCCCCACCGCCACCTTGCAGGAGAAGTCGGTGATCTGGCTCGGCCAGCCCGAGCACAGCGTGATCACCACCTGCGCCTACTGCGGCGTGGGCTGCGCCTTCAAGGCCGAGATGAAGGGCAACGAGGTGGTGCGCATGGTGCCGTGGAAGGACGGCAAGGCCAACGACGGCCACTCCTGCGTCAAGGGCCGCTTCGCCTGGGGCTATGCCTCGCACCAGGACCGCATGCTCAAGCCCATGATCCGCCAGAAGATCACCGATCCGTGGCAGGAAGTGAGCTGGGACGAGGCCATCAACTATGCGGCCGGCGAGTTCAAGCGCCTGCAGGAGAAGTACGGCCGCAATGCCATCGGCGGCATCACCTCCTCGCGCTGCACCAACGAGGAAACCTACCTGGTGCAGAAGCTGGTGCGCGCGGGCTTCGGCAACAACAACGTCGACACCTGCGCCCGCGTGTGCCATTCGCCCACGGGCTACGGCCTGAAGCAGACGCTGGGCGAATCGGCCGGCACGCAGACCTTCCAGTCGGTCGAGAAGTCCGACGTGATCATGGTCATCGGCGCCAACCCGACCGACGGCCACCCGGTGTTCGCCTCGCGCATGAAGAAGCGGCTGCGCCAGGGCGCGAAGCTGATCGTGGTCGACCCGCGCCGCATCGACATCGTGAAGTCGCCGCACATCCGCGCCGCGCATCACCTGCAGCTGCGCCCCGGCACCAACGTGGCGGTGGTCACGGCGCTCGCGCACGTGATCGTGACCGAAGGCCTGATGGCCGACGCGTTCGTGGCCGAGCGCTGCGACACGGCCTCGTTCGCCGAATGGAAGGCCTATGTCGAGCGCCCCGAGCAGTCGCCCGAGGCCACGGAAGCCTTCACCGGCGTGCCGGCCGCCGAGATGCGCGCCGCCGCGCGGCTGTTCGCCACCGCCGGCAACGGCGCCATCTACTACGGCCTGGGCGTGACCGAGCACAGCCAGGGCTCGACCACCGTGATGGGCATCGCCAACCTCGCGATGGTCACCGGCAACGTGGGCCGCGAGGGCGTGGGCGTGAACCCGCTGCGCGGCCAGAACAACGTGCAGGGTTCGTGCGACATGGGCTCGTTCCCGCACGAGCTGCCGGGCTACCGCCATGTGTCGGACAGCACCACGCGCGGTTCCTTCGAGGCCGCCTGGGGCGTGCAGCTCGATCCCGAGCCGGGCCTGCGCATTCCCAACATGTTCGACGCCGCGATCGGCGGCAGCTTCAAGGGCCTGTACTGCGAGGGCGAGGACATCGTGCAGTCCGACCCCAACACCCAGCACGTGGCCGCCGCCATGATGGCGATGGAATGCGTGGTGGTGCAGGACATCTTCCTCAACGAGACCGCCAAGTACGCGCACGTGTTCCTGCCGGGCTCCTCCTTCCTCGAGAAGGACGGCACCTTCACCAACGCCGAGCGCCGCATCTCGCGCGTGCGCAAGGTGATGCCTCCGAAGGCCGGCCTGGCCGACTGGGAAGTCACGGTGAAGCTGGCGAACGCGCTCGGCTACCCGATGAGCTACAAGAACCCCGAGGCGATCATGGACGAGATCGCCGCGCTGACGCCGAGCTTCCACGGCGTGAGCTACAAGCGCATCGACGAGCTCGGCAGCATCCAGTGGCCCTGCAACGACGCGGCGCCCGAGGGCACGCCGACCATGCACATCGACAAGTTCGTGCGCGGCAAGGGGCGCTTCATCGTCACGCAGTACGTGCCGACCGACGAGAAGGTCACGCGCCGCTTCCCGCTGCTGCTGACCACCGGGCGCATCCTGTCGCAGTACAACGTGGGCGCGCAGACGCGGCGCACCGACAACAACATGTGGCACGGCGAGGACCGGCTCGAGCTGCATCCGCACGACGCCGAGGAGCGCGGCGTGAAGGACGGCGACTGGGTCGGCATCCAGAGCCGCGCGGGCGAGACGGTGCTGCGCGCGACGGTGTCCGAGCGCATGCAGCCGGGCGTGGTCTACACCACCTTCCACTTCCCCGAGTCGGGCGCCAACGTGATCACCACCGACAACTCCGACTGGGCCACCAACTGCCCCGAGTACAAGGTGACGGCGGTGCAGGTGATGCCGGTGATGCAGCCCTCGGCCTGGCAGCAGGAGTACAGCCGCTTCAACCGGGTGCAGAACGAGTTGCTCAGCGCGGCCTCGGCGCCTTCGCCGTCGAACGAGACGGTGCCGGCCAAGTAGGGCACGAGAGCGCAGCGCCATGAACATCGCCACCCTGCCGCTCGCGAGCGCCGACACGGCCGCCTTCTGCGAAGGCGCGCGGCTGCTGCCGGTGCGCGGCGTGCGCGGCGGCCAGCCGTTCGCGGTGCAGGACTGGGTGGCCGAGGAAGTGCCGGTGGCGCTCGAATACAACGGCATCTCGCATGCGGTGATGCTGGCCACGCCGCTCGACCTGGAAGACTTCGCGCTCGGCTTCTCGCTGAGCGAGGGCATCCTCGAGGCGGCGCACGAGCTCTACGGCAGCGAGATCGAGAGCGCCGAGCGCGGCATCACGGTGCGGCTCGAGGTCTCGGCGGCCGCGTTCGCGCGCCTCAAGCAGCGGCGCCGCTCGCTGGCCGGGCGCACCGGCTGCGGCCTGTGCGGCACCGAGAGCCTGGTGCAGGTGGCGCGCGAGCTGCCGGTGCTGGCCGCGGGGCCGTCGTTCGAGCGCGCCGCGATCGGCCGCGCGATGGCGCAGTTCCAGTCGCTGCAGACCCTGCAGGAAGCCACGGGCGCGGTGCATGCCGCGGCCTGGTGCTCGGCCGACGGCGAGGTGGTGTGGCTGCGCGAGGACGTGGGCCGCCACAACGCGCTCGACAAGCTGGTGGGCGCGCTCGCGGCCAACGAGGTCGATGCCGCCGCGGGCTTCATCGCCGTGACCAGCCGCGCGAGCTTCGAGATGGTGCAGAAGGCCGCGATGGCCGGCGTCTCGCTGCTGGCGGCGGTGTCGGCGCCGACCTCCTTCGCGGTCGAG
>NZ_JBZAYE010000002.1:0-61623 GCF_058244205.1 Variovorax sp. 20P10.2.4 | reverse complement strand
GCCGATGCCTTCTTCCCGCTGATGGCGATCGAGTCCTATGCGCCGCCGCTGCTGCCCTACATCGTGCGGCCGCTGCCCGCGCTCGCGGACGGCGAGCCCCGGATGCTCGCGATCGCGAAGCTGCGGCACGCGCCCTACGACGAGCTGCTGCTGGTCGCGCAGCGCCGCGCGGGGCGCTGGTCGGTGGTGTCGCTGCAGGGTGTGAGGGACCACTGATGACGATGGATGCGGTGCAATGGATCGGCCGGCATGCGGTCGCGCTGATGCTGATCGTTGGATGGGCCGCGCTGGCAGGCCTGCTCGCGCTCGGGCTGGAGCGCGCGGACCGCGATGCGCGCTTTCTCTACCTGGTGGAGACGCAGGTCTGCCATGTGCCCGGCGCGGGGGCACCGCCGCTGACCTTGTCGGCCGCGGCGCGCGTTGCCGACCCACGGAAGGCCTCTCGCTGATGCGTTCGCTCGTCCGCTGGCGCCCCATCCTTCTTCTCGCCGCCGAGGCCGTGCCGGGCCTCGCGTTCGCCCACTCCTTCGGCGTGCAGTACACGCTGCCGGTGCCGTTCTGGATGTATGCCTATGGCGCGACCGCGGCGCTGGTGCTGTCGTTCGTGATCGTGGGGATCTTCGCGGCCGTGCCGCCCGCGCGGAGCGATACCTCGCCGAACGCGCGCCGCGTGGGCGCGCATGTGTTCGTCCCGGCCTTCGTCGTGCAAGGGCTGCGCGCCCTGTCGGTGGGCCTGCTCGTGCTCACCATCGCCTGCGGCTTCCTCGGCACCGACAACCCGTTCCGCAACCTCAACATGACCCTGTTCTGGATCGTGTTCGTGCTGGGCCTGACCTATGCCACCGCGGTCGTCGGCGACCTGTTCGTGTTCTGCAACCCGTGGCGTTCGCTCTGCGAGTTGCTGCGCGCGCATTGCGGCATGGGTTTCGGCGGACGCATCGCCTATCCCGCGTGGCTCGCGTACTACCCGGCGCTGGCGCTCTACATCGCCTTCATCTGGATCGAGCTGTTCGGCCACAGCACGCCGCGGCAACTGGCGCTGATGCTCACCGCCTACACGCTGCTGACCGTGGCGATGGCCTGGCTCTTCGGCAGCGCGGCCTGGTTCCGGCATGGCGAGTTCTTCGGGCTGTTCCTCTCGCTCGTGGGCCGCATGGCGCCGATCGCGTGGCGGCGCGCCGGCTGCCGCGGCGTCGCGCTGCGCTGGCGCCTGCCGCTGTCGGGGCTGCTCGAGCGCCATCCGGGGCATGTGAGCCTGGTGCTGTTCATCCTGTTCATGCTCTCGTCGACCGCCTACGACGGCGCGCACGAGACCTGGCCCTGGAGCCGGCTGTTCTGGAAGACCCTCTATCCGCTGGTCGAGCCGGCCGTGAAGGCCCACAGCGCCCAGCCCTATGCGACGGCGGCCAGCCTGTTCCATGGCTGGCAATGGCTGGCGCTGTGCCTCTCGCCCTGGGCCTATCACGGCGTCTACCTGTTCTTCCTCGCGCTCACGCGGCGTGTGGCGGCCTCCGAGCTCTCCACGCGCGAGCTGGCCTGCCGCTTCGCGCTCACGCTGGTGCCGATCGCCTTCGTCTACCACGCGACCCACTACTACACGATGCTGTGGTCCCAGGGCGCGCAGCTGCTGCCGCTGCTGTCCGATCCGCTGGGCCGGGGCTGGAACCTGTTCGGCACGGCACGCGCCGCGATGCCGCCGCGCATCATCGATCTCAACATCGTCTGGCACACCCAGGTCGGGCTGATCCTGGCCGGGCACATCGCGAGCGTGGTGCTGGCCCATGCGGAAGCGCTGCGGATCTTCCGCCACACGGGCCGCGCGCTCGCGAGCCAGGTGCCGATGCTGCTGCTGATGGTCGCGCTGACGGCCGTGGGGCTGTGGATTCTTTCGCTGCCGCTGGCGGGATAGCGCCGCGTCCTTCTTTATTCCCCTGGAACCGCCATGAAATCCTCACTGGTCTACGCCTTCGGCGGCTTCGCCATCGTCACGCTGATGGCGCTCGGCTATCTCGCGGCGCGGCCGTCGACCGACCCGGCCACGTCCGCCGCGGCCCCCGCGCGCACCGGCACGCAGTTCGAGGTGCGGATCGGCGCGGCCGCCGAGGCCGAGGGCACGCCGCTGCCTGTGCTGCCCGTCACGCGCGGCGACATCGTCTCGATCGCCGTGAGCTCGGCGCAGGCCGGCCAGTTGATGATCCACGGCTACATGCAGGAGATGGTGCCCGTGGCCGCGGGCCAGACCGCCACGCTGCGCCTCGCGGCGCTGCATGCCGGGCGCTATCCGCTGCACCTGCATGGCGACGACCAGAGCCACCGCGAAGTGGCCATTCTCGAGATTCGGCCGTGACGCCACGGCGTGTTGGCATACTCGGCCCCCATGACGGTCGAAACGGTGGGCGGCGAGCGCCCCTATGTCATCGAAGTGCAGGGAGAGGAAGTCACCGTACAGGACACGATGGTGGCCGGCTTCACCTATCGCATCCAGCTCGAGTCGCAACTCGGCACCTCGGCGCGGGTGGTCCAGTGTTTCAAGGCCTGGACCCGGCTGCAGCGCGAAGGCGCCGCGAACCTGCAGGGACCGGAGCTGGAGCACGCGGCCGCCTGGCTCGAGGCGCATCGGCAGGCGCGCTGGCAGGCCCGGCGCTTCTTCCTCGTGCCGAGCGCGAAGACCTTCGTGCTGCGGCTGCGCGAACAGCCCAAGCGCTGAGCGGGCCGGCGCCGGACTGGAGGGGGTGTCTGGTGCCGCTTGTCCGAATCGAACGGACGACCTTCCGCTTACAAGGCGGGTGCTCTACCAACTGAGCTAAAGCGGCCGAAAAAGAAAAATCTGCAGCGGATTCTAGTGGGGTGCCCACCAGGGTCCGGAAGCGGGCGCGTCTTGCAGGCCTGGGCCGGTTACTTGACGCGCTTGAGCGAAGGCCGTGCGCCGCCGCCGACCGGAGGGCGCGGCGGCTCGTCGGTCGGGTCGGCCTCGGGGCCATCGCCGATGTCGGTCACGTCGCTGCCCGCATCGTCGGCCGTCACCAGGTGCACGACCCGGTTGGCCTCGCTCTCGCCACCGCCGCGCGAGGCATCGCGCAGCGCCGAACGCACCGGGCTCGCCGGCGCCGGCACGCCCGTGGCGGCCGGCGAGTCGAGTCCCATGCCGGTGTCGGCCGCGGGAGGCGGCGCGGGAAAGGCCATGCCCTGGCCGTTCTCGCGCGCATAGATCGCGATCACGCGACCCACGGGCACGCTGATCTCGCGCGCCGTGCCCGCGAAACGGGCCTTGAACTCGATGAAGTCGTTGCCGAGCTTGAGCGAGCTGGTCGCGTCGAAACTGATGTTCAACACGATCTCGCCGTTCTTCACGTACTCGCGCGGCACCTGGACGGTGTCGTCGACCTGCACCGCGACATAAGGCGTGAACCCGTTGTCGGTGCACCATTCGTACAGCGCCCGGATGAGGTACGGGCGGGTGGAAGACGACTCGAGCGCGTTGATCATGAAGGACGGCGATGAAGCGAAGCGGAAACGGACCTGCGCGAGGATTACTTGCGCATGACCTTTTCGGAGGGGGTCAGCGCTTCGATGTAGGCCGGGCGCGAGAAGATGCGTTCGGCATACTTCAGCAGCGGCGCGGCGTTCTTGCTGAGGTCGATGCCATAGTAGTCGAGGCGCCACAGCAGCGGCGCAATGGCCACGTCGAGCATGGAGAAGTTGTCGCCCAGCATGTACTTGTTCTTGAGGAACACGGGCGCGAGCTGCGTGAGGCGGTCGCGGATGTGCGAGCGTGCCTTTTCGAGCGCCTTCTCGTTGCCCTTGGCAGTGCGGTTCTCGAGCGTGGACACGTGCACGAACAGTTCCTTCTCGAAGTTGAGCAGGAACAGGCGCACGCGCGCGCGGTCGACCGGGTCGCCGGGCATCAGCTGCGGATGCGGGAAGCGCTCGTCGATGTACTCGTTGATGATGTTCGACTCGTACAGGATCAGGTCGCGCTCGACCAGGATCGGGACCTGGCCGTACGGGTTCATCACGCTGATGTCTTCAGGCTTGTTGTAGAGATCGACATCGCGGATCTCGAAGTCCATGCCCTTCTCGAACAGCACGAAGCGGCAGCGGTGGGAAAAGGGGCAGGTCGTACCTGAATACAGCACCATCATGGCGAAAGACTCCTAAAAATCAAAAAGAGTGGGTTGCGTTGGCAACCCACTCCACGGGACCGGCGCACTTGACGCTCCGGTCGGCAAGGATGGAACTACTTGACGTCTTTCCAATACGAGGCGTTCAGTCGCCACACGAAAATCACCGACATCGACAGGAACAGCAGCACCCAGACACCGATGCGGATGCGCGTGTTCTGCGCGGGCTCGGCCATCCACTGCATGTAGCTCACCAGGTCGCCCACGGCGGTGTCGAACTGCAGCGGGGTCATGGTGCCGGGCGTGACCTGCTCCCACTTGCCGGTGAACACATCGGCCTCGTGGCCATGCTGCTCGACCTTGGCGTGGATCGGACGGCGCTCGCCCTGGAGCTCCCACAGCGGATTGGGCATGGCCACGCTCGGGAATGCGAGGTTGTTCCAGCCGGTCGCCTTGGTGTCGTCGCGGTAGTAGGTGCGCAGGTAGGTGTAGAGGTAGTCCGCACCGGTGCCGCCGTGGCCGGCGCGCGAGCGTGCCACCAGCGTCAGGTCGGGCGGCGTGGTGCCGAACCATTCCTTGGCCTGGCGCGCATCGATGTTGGCCTTCATGGTCTCGCCGACCTTCTCGGTCGTGAACAGAAGGTTGTCCTTGATCTGCTGCTCGCTGATGCCGATGTCCTGCAGGCGATTGAAGCGCATGAAGGCGGCCGAGTGGCAGTTGAGGCAGTAGTTGACGAACAGCTTGGCGCCGTTCTGCAGCGCGGCCACGTCGTTCGTCTTGTTCGGGGCCTTGTCCCAGGCGAGGCCGCCGGATTCGGCCGAAGCGGCTGTGGAGAAGGTCAGGCCAGAAGCCAGGCCGATGACCAGGCCCAGGGCCGCGAGCCAGCCGGAAATGCTTTTCTTCATCGTGTGTCTCTCGAGCTGTCTTGCGCTTTTCAATGGGCGGCGAAGGTCACGCGGTCGGGCACGGTCTTGAACTCGCCCTTGCGGCTCCACCACGGCATCAGCAGGAAGAAACCGAAATAGAACAGCGTGCCGATCTGCGAGATGGTCTGCGCGATGTCGAGCGCGAACGAGCCGATCACGAGGTTGCCCCAGACGCCGGGAGGCTGGATGCCGAGGTAGCCCAGGATCAGGAAGAAGAAGACGAACACGCCGTACACGTACTTGTGCCAGCTTGGACGGTAGCGGATCGACTTGACTTCGCTGTGGTCGAGCCACGGCAGGAAGAACAGGATGATGACCGAGCCGCCCATCACGACCACGCCCCAGAACTTGGCGTCGAAGGTCTTGAGCAGGAAGATCGCCACAGCGGCCACGACGATGATCGCCACCTTGAGCGCCACGCCCGACTTGCCCTTGACGAAGTTCCAGATCGCGGCCGCGCCGATGATCAGCGCGAACACGTTGACCATGTCGTCGGTGGTCGCACGCAGCATCGAATAGAAGGGCGTGAAGTACCAGACCGGCGCGATGTGGTTCGGCGTCTTCAGAGAATCGGCCGGGATGAAGTTGTTGTACTCCAGGAAGTAGCCGCCGGCTTCGGGGGCGAAGAAGATCACCGCCGAGAAGATCGTGAGGAACACCACCACGCCGAAGATGTCGTGCACCGTGTAGTACGGGTGCGACGGGATGCCGTCGAGCGGATGGCCGTCGGGACCGCGCTTGGCCTTGATCTCGATGCCGTCGGGGTTGTTCGAACCCACTTCGTGCAGCGCGATCAGGTGGGCCACCACCAGGCCGAGCAGCACCAGCGGCACGGCGATCACGTGGAAGCTGAAGAAGCGGTTGAGCGTGGCGTCGCTCACCACGTAGTCGCCGCGGATCAGCAGGGCCAGGTCAGGACCGATGAACGGGATGGCGGCGAACAGGTTCACGATCACCTGGGCGCCCCAGTAGGACATCTGGCCCCAGGGCAGCAGGTAGCCCATGAAGGCTTCGGCCATCAGGCACAGGAAGATCGCGCAGCCGAACACCCAGATCAGCTCGCGCGGCTTGCGGTAGCTGCCGTACATGAGGCCGCGGAACATGTGCAGGTAGACCACCACGAAGAACGCGGAGGCCCCCGTCGAGTGGATGTAGCGGATCAGCCAGCCCCATGGCACGTCGCGCATGATGTACTCGACCGATGCGAACGCCTGGTTCGCGTCGGGCTTGTAGTGCATGACGAGGAAGATGCCGGTGACGATCTGGATCACGAGGACCAGCATCGCCAGCGAGCCGAAGATGTACCAGAAGTTGAAGTTCTTCGGCGCGTAGTACTTGCCCCACTGATCGTTCCAGAGCTTGGTCAGCGGGAAACGGTTGTCGACCCAGTTCAACAGCTTGGCGCTGGCCGGGGCGTTGGGGGAGATTTCGTGGAATTCAGCCATGTTCTTCTTCTGCCTCAGGCCTTCTTGGAGTCTTCACCGATCAGGAGCTTGGTGTCCGACAGGTACATGTGCGGCGGCACAGGCAGGTTGTCGGGCGCGGGCTTGTTCTTGAAGACGCGGCCGGCCAGGTCGAACGTGGAACCGTGGCAAGGGCAGAGGAAGCCGCCTTCCCAGTCGTTGGGCAGCGAGGGCTGCGGGCCGGACTGCAGGCGGTCCACCGGCGAGCAGCCGAGGTGGGTGCAGATGCCGACCACGACCAGCACGTCGGGCTTGATCGAGCGGTGCTCGTTCTGGGCGTACTTGGGGGTGAATTCGTCGGGATGACGCTTGGACTGCGGGTCCGCGAGCTGCGCATCGAGCTTCGGCAGCTCGGCGATCTGCTCCGGGGAGCGCTTGAGGATCCAGACCGGCTTGCCGCGCCACTCGACGGTGACTTTCTCGCCGACCTTCAGGCCGGAGATGTCGACCTCGACGGCAGCGCCGGCGGCCTTGGCCTTTTCGGAGGGCTGGAACGTGCTGACAAAGGGAATCGCGGTGGCCACGCCTCCCACTGCACCGGCACAGCCGGACGCGATCAACCAGGTCCGCTTGCTTGTGTCGATCCGGGGGGAGCCGGCGGTCATGTCACTCATGGGGATCCTCTATCTTCTTCGCTGGAGCAGGGTCAACCGACGATTGTAGCGGGGCGCAACGTGCGAATTCAACGGTTGCAAGACCGCGCGGTCGCGCGAATGACGCTCCGATCCGACATCGGCGGGGCGCCGTCCGCGTGTCATCGACGCTCCGTCGATGGACGGAACGAGCGCGCGCGAAAGCGCCCGCGGCTTGGCACCGCGGGCGCTTCACGAGGGGAGATTCAGTTCAGCAGGCCGTGCTGCATCGCTTCGCGAACGGCTTGCGTGCGCGACTTGACCGCGAGCTTGCGGTAGATGCTCTTGGCGTGGAACTCGATCGTGTTGATCGAGAGGTAGAAGGCCTCGGCGATCTGGCGATTGCTCCAGCCCTGCGCGATCAGGTTCAGCACCTTGAGCTCGCTGACCGAGAGCACCGACTTCGGCGCCTCGGTTTCGGCGGCCGCCGACGGCACTTGCGTGCTGCTGCTGGCCGGCGCGCGGCGCGCGGTGCCGAACATGCGCTCGAGCACGCAGCGCGCGACGCGGGGATCCATGGCCGCACCGCCGCGCTCGAGCGAGCGCAGCAGGAAGACCAGCTCGGTGTCGAGTGCATCGGTGAGCAGGTAGCCCGCCACGCCGGCCGAGACCGCAGCGCGTACGCGCTGCGTGTCGGGCAGGGCCGAGACGGCGATGCGCTCCATGTGCGGGTGCGCTTCGCGCAGATGCAGGATCGTCGAGACGCCGCCGTCCTCGGGCAGGTCCATGCCGACCAGCGCCAGCGAGCAGGAACTGCGCGCCAGGATCTCGCGGGCCTGGGCACACGAGCGGGCAACCAGCACGCGGGCTCGGGGCTCGAGCACCGACACCACGCTGCGCAGACGTTCGGTCACCTGAAGATCGTCGTGGACGATCAGCACGCTCTGGAACTTCGAATTCCTCGCCATCACGCTGGCGTCGGTCTTTTCCAACAGAATTTCCACCTTGAGTCTCCCGGTGCGGCAACTAGGTTGCGGGTCTGAAAAAAGTTAACGTTGGTTTACGCAAACGCAGGATCGATGCCTGCGCAGGGCGCCGGAGCCAACAACCCGTACCCAGGAGAACTAAGCGGTTGATTTCATTGGCCTTTTTTGAGGTGAATTTGCTCGGACGCCCCCGGAACACGGTGGATTTCGGGCGTTTCGGAGGCCTCGTTACGGTCGACGTCACGCCTGTCGCTACGTAACATCAGATGCGTAACCTTTTTCACGGACCTGCCCCGCGCCGGGTAACAAAGAAGAAACCGAGTGCAAACGGGTTGCGACCCACTTTCAATGCTGCTACTCTCGAATCGATTGCATAAAAATCTTTGAGAGGATCCCTTATGAAAACCAACCAACTGGTTGCAGCTGTCGCTCTGTCCGCCCTGGCGGTTTCGTCTGTGTTCGCTCAGACCGCTCCTGCTGGCGGCACCAATGCCACCAACAATGCGCAAGGCAGCTTCACGACCGAAGAGAAGATCGCTGCTGGTGCAGGCGCGGCTCTGTTCGTCGCTGCCGTCAGCGGCAATGGTGGCAATTCGGGCGGCGGCTTCGGCCTGATCCCCGGCACCGGCACCACCGGCACGACTGGCACCACGCGCTGATGCCGCGAGCCCTCCTTGACGGAGGGCATTCGCTGAAAAGTCCCCGCGTCGGTATCGCCACGCGACTTATAAAATGTTGCCTTTTGGCAACGTTTTTTTTGGGCGTTGGCGGTTGTTCTTCCGGTTCTTCCGCGATGCTGGATACAGCACGCGCCCTCTATCGAGGGCAATCGTCGGCCCCGTCGCCGACTTTCAACCCCAATTTCGCCTACCTGCGCGCCAACATCTCGGGCCGCACCGTTTACATGGTGCTTGGCTACCTGGATCAGCGACCCGAGGGCGCTGTCGAAGTCTGGTACAGCGGCGGCGGCGAAGTCATTCGGTTGTTGAATGGCCGTCTGATCGGCACCACCGGGCTTTCCACGGACTGGCGCGCGGTTCGCATTGCCGACTGGCCCGCATGGCCCACCGCAGCTTCGAACGCCGGCAGCGCCCCCGTGCAGCGCTACGAACGCGAGCGCGACGTCATGCCTGGCTATCGATTCGGCATCAACGACGAAATCACCCGCATCCCCATACCGGCACCCAGCGACAGCGCGATAGCCGGCACGGATCCGAAGTCGCTGCAGTGGTATGAGGAGCGCAGCGTCTCGCGCCCGGCGAACGCCTCTCTTCCTGCCGCCCGGTTCGGAATCTCGAACAAGACAGGCACACCTGTTGTCATCTATTCCGAGCAGTGCATCTCCAACAATCTGTGTATGAGCTTCGAGCGCTGGACACCCCCCACGCCGGCAGCCGGCGTCCCGGCGAGCGCTGGGACATGACCTCGCGAGGTCCGCACCACCGGCATTCCCACTGGCCTCGTCATATCGCGGCGGCATGCGCGCTGATCGTCACATGCGGCGCCTGGGCCCAGCAAACCGGTACGACACCTTCGAACGGTCCGGCCACGAGCTCGGACGCCGATGTGCGCGCCGGCGAGCGCTTCAGCACCTGGCTGCTACGGCAGCCACCGGAGACGGCCTCTCCCGGACTCTCATGGCGTGTTCCCGAGGAGCGGCTGGCGCAGCAGTTCCTGAAGAACACCTTGCTGGTCCGCCTCGAGGCCGAAGCCCGCCGCGCTCCTCGTGCAGATCAGGTCGACAGGCTCGCGCTGATCACCTGGCTGCAAGGCCTGCCCGTGACCGGGCGCGTGGCTCTGGGCATCGTCGACCCTCGGTGGCTGGAAACCCACCCCGCGGAGGACCCCGTCCTGTCGACCGGCCAGCAATTCGTAGCGGGCCCGCCTGAACTAAAGACGATCGCCGTGGTGCGTTCCAACGGCGAGCTTTGCCATGTCCGGCACGAGGCCGGCCGCAGCGCCTGGGACTATGCCAAGGCCTGCGATCTTCCCGCCGCCGATTGGGCCTGGGTGGCGCAGCCCGATGGTCGCACTGCGCGCGTCGCTGTGGCGCCCTGGAATGCGCAACCATCGGACGAACCCGCGCCTGGATCATGGATCTGGGCTGCGCCGCGAGCGATGCCGGATCTGGTCGCGGCGTCGGAGGGGATGATCAAATTTCTGGCGACCCAGGGCCCCTCGCCCCAGGTGCTGGATGCCGCGGCGCTCGATGCTGTCAAGTCGGCGCCCGCCGCCGACAAGCGCGCACCGCTGACCACATCCCTCGACGCACGCAAAGGCGTCGACGCAGCCCACTATGCGCCCGTGCGCTCCGTGCTGCCCGAGCCGGTGCCCACGCCCAAGGTCTTCAGAACCAGCACGAACGACTGGGGCGAAACCGGCCTGCTCCAAACGCCCACGGCCCGCATGGGTGAGCTTGGGGACTTCCGGCTCTCGCTCACCAACGTCTATCCCTACTCACGGCTGAACTTCATGTTTCAGCCTCTGGAGTGGTTCGAAGCGGGCTTTCGCTACACCTCCATCAGCAACCAGGCCTACGCGGCGAGCACCACGGGCCAGTCGAACAAGGACAAGAGTATCGATTTCAAGGTCCGGCTCGCCAAGGAGTCGGCCTACGTGCCGGAGCTCGCTCTCGGATTCCGCGACTTCGGCGGTACCGGCTTGTTCTCGTCCGAATACCTCGTCGCCAGCAAACGCTATGGCGACTTCGATTTCAGCCTCGGCATCGGCTGGGGCTACATGGGCAGCAGCGGCAACATCAAGAATCCGCTGATCGCCATCAGCAATCGCTTCAGAACACGACCCGGCAGCACAGCCACCACCGGCGGCCAGGCCAACTTCAACAGCTTCTTCCGCGGACCTGCCGCGCTTTTCGGCGGCGTCGAATGGCGCACCCCATGGGACCCGCTGACCCTGAAGCTCGAATACGACGGCAACGACTATCAGCACGAGCCTTCGGGCATCAATCAGCGCCAGCGCACTCCTTTCAATGTGGGGCTCGAGTACCGCTACGCGCCCGGGCTGTCGTTCTCCCTGGGCTTCGAGCGCGGCGACAAGGTCATGCTGGGCGTATCGCTCTCGACCAATCTCGCCAAGCTCCAGTCCCCCAAAGTGGCTGATGCGCCGCTGCCGCGCTTCACGCCCGAAGCACCCAAGACACCGCCTGGTTGGCCGACCACCGCAGCCGACATCGAGGCCCGCACCGAATGGACCGTGCAGCGCATCGCCCCACAAGACGACAAGCTGCATGTCTGGATCAGCGAAAGCTTGACGGTCTATCGCGAGGCGCGCGTCGAGACCATCACCGCGTTGCTGCATCGCGATGCGCCAGCGTCGATCAAGTACTTCGTCCTCCACTACCGCGAACGCGGACTGTCGCTGCACGCGCAAGTGATCAATCGCGACGAATGGGTCAACGAGCACTACAGGGCGATGACGCCGAGCGAGAAGCGTGCTGTCGGCCAGCGCGAATACGCGCCCAACGTGGACAGCAGCGAAGACATGCAGCCGCTGCGAGCAGTGGCTGCCACGGCGGCGAGCGCATCCGTCAATGCGCCGCAGAATGCGGGGAATGGCTCGCCGACCGGCGTCGCCGCCACCACAGCGGCAACGGCCACGCCGCCGATGGCGCCATGGGAACGCAAGCGCGAACGCTACACCTTCGGCATCACGCCCAGCACCTCGCAGATCGTCGGTGGCCCAGACGCCTTCCTGCTCTACCAGATCGGCATTCAAGCAGTTCTCGAGTACCGGTTCACCGACAGCACCTGGTTCAACGGCGCCCTCAACTGGCGCATGTTCGATAACTTCGACAAGTTCAGCTACACCGCGCCCAGCAATCTGCCGCGCGTACGAACCTTCCAGCGCGAGTACGCCACGACGAAGCGGCTCACCTTGCCGGTGTTCCAGCTCACGCATGTGGGCCGTCTGGCAGAGGATCAGTACTACAGCGTCTACGGTGGCGCGCTTGAGCCCATGTTTGCGGGCGTCGGCGCTGAATGGCTCTATCGCCCGTCACGCAGCCGTGTCGCTTTCGGCATCGACATCAATCATGTGCGCCAGCGCGACTTCGCCCAGGACTTCGGCCTGCGCGACTACAAGGTCAATACAGGCCACGCCACGCTGTACTGGGACACGGGCTGGAACGGCGTTCGCGCGACCGTCAGCGTGGGCCAGTACCTCGCTGGCGACAAGGGCGTCACGCTCAACGTCAGCAAAAGCTTCGACAACGGCGTCGTGCTCGGTGCTTATGCAACCAAGACGAACGTGTCTTCGCGAGAGTTTGGCGAAGGCAGCTTCGACAAGGGCATTTACGTGGCGGTGCCTTTCGACGCCTTCCTGCCGAAGTCGAGCAAGTTCACCGCAGCCTTCAATTGGTCGCCGCTCATTCGGGATGGTGGTGCGAAGCTGGGCCGGATCAATCCGCTGTACGACATGACTTCGATCAGGGATCCCAAGGCCTTCTCGATCGGGGCGCCGGAGAGCAATCCGCCGCGAGCGGGGGACAACATTTTGAATTTCCAGGGGGCACGCTAAGCCGAGGGGCTGACACCTGCGCGCGAGAACGGGACAAGCGTGTCCGTGCTCAGTAAGCTCCCGTGCAACACGCCCTTAAACTGATCGTCAGGCGCTGGATACTGTGTGATGCCAGCGATGCGGTGGCAACTCTTTGACACGCCGCATTTTGTGAGTGGACAAACGCTGCAGGACGTCCTTGAATGTTGGCACCGACCGGAAACTGAGCCAGTTTTTCAGGTAGTGCCGAAGTTAAGGTGAGCCGGGTGTTCAACCTACCCTGCTGTTTTTTAAGCATCGGGGCAAGGAGTGATCCTCATGGACATGATTGGCAGGATCCGACGGCTGCATACGAGGGACAATTTGTCGGAGCGTGAGGTAGCGCGCATGGCGGGGCTGTCGCGCAACACGGTGTCGAAGCAGATGCGCGCACCGGTCGCCGAGGCGCCGAAGCATCGGCGCGAGGCGCGCCCGAACAGAAGCAGGCATGAACGGCCGGTGCGCGACGACGAAAGCACGTGCGCTGCACGCCGAGATCACGGCGACGGGCAGCAGGACAGTTACTAGACCGTCACTGACTTCGTTCGAGCCTGGCGCCAAGGAAAGGGTCAGGCAGCCAACGTCACGGCGTTCGTGCCGCTTAACTTGGAGCTCGACGCGGCCTTCCAGCTCGGTTGGAGCGAAGAGGGTTTGGTCGTCGGCGGCATCTACTACCGCACGCAGGTGCCGCACCTGAAGCCGTGCGCAAACTCTTCGTTCTAGCTGGTGGCGTACACGAGCCAAGGTCACGAGATGCAGCTCGACGCCCACATGAGGTCGGTTGCGGCCTTGGACGGTGTGGTGCGCAGCGAGATCTACGACCACATGCGCACAACAGTGGACAGAGCGCACAAGAGCAGGGCCGCACCGTCAATGCCAGTTTTGCCGTGATGTGAGCGCACTACCTACGACCCCGACTTCTGCAACGTCGCATCGGGCCTGGAGAAGGGGCGTGTGGAGAAGAACGTGCAGGACAGCCGTCAGCGTATCTGGATCGAGGCGGGTCGGCGCCGCTTCGGCTCCTTCATCGAACTCAATGCCTGATTGAGCGAGCGCTGCCGGGCGCTGTAGAGCGAAGTCCGGCATCCCGAGCACAGTCAGTTCAGCGTGGGCAAGATGCTCGAGCACGAGCGGCGCCACTTGATGCCCATGCCCGAACCGCACATGCCCGAGACACTGCAGCAACTGCGCCGCGGCCTGCTGTTCCGGGCCGGTGGAAATCACGTGATGGATGCATGGCGACGACCAGCCTTGCCCTTGCCCTTGCCCTTGCCCTTGCCCTTGCCCTTGACCTTGCCCTTGACCTTGCCCTTGACCTTCCAGCCTGGAGCTTTCGCCGGTGATCTGCACGATGTGCGCATGGTGCAGCAATCAGTCAAGCATTGCCGCCGTCAACGTCTGGTTGTCCGCAAGGGCGCCCGCTCGCTGGGTGTATGGCTGGCTGCTCGTGAGCCCCATCGAGCCGCGCTCGTATCGCTTGCCCTCCAGCAGCATCGACAGCTACGCCAGCGTCAGCGATACCCACTCGGCGCCAGCCTGTGGCCAGACGAAACGACCTCGCTCCAAGCGCTTGGCCAGCAGCATCAAGCCTTGGCCGCACACCACAGCACCTTCAGGATGTCGCCGCGTGCTCAGCGCGAGGCCTGCCAGTTATGCGCAAGCAGTTTGTCGATGCGGCTGTTCACCTGTGCGGGGAACTAGGTCGGGACATCGTTGAGATAGGCCCGCGGAGCGTGTCCTGACAGCTTGGCCGACTGACAAGGCCCTGACTTCTGATCTTTTACGGACAAAATATAGGGGTCCGGGCTATCGCCGCGCTCCTGCGGCGCGAGGACACATCTCTCCAGATTTATGCAAATCACACCAGTCCATTCGCCCGCCGAAAATTTGCTCGCCTCAGACAATCGGGTGACAGCCGCCTCGTCGACCCGGCTACCAACACAGACGACCGACCTTTATTTTCCAACGCTTGATGGGCTAAGGTTTTTTGCCTTCCTCTTGGTCTTCATTCACCATCTGCCCGACGCGCCATTGGGTAGTACGCTCCGTTTGATTGGAGATCAAGGCTGGGTCGGGGTTCACCTTTTTCTTTTTATCAGCGCGTACCTGTTGAGCGCCATCCTCTCAACGGAAAGAGAGATCACTGGAAAAATTTCGGTGATTAATTTTTATATGCGCCGTGGCTTGAGAATTTGGCCGCTTTATTTTGGGTATGTGGTTGCGATTTTTGCGTTGTCAATCGTGGTCTGGGGACAAATCCCTCCAAACTGGTTTCGACTTGCCTCTCTGATGATCTTTGTAGACAACATTGTTTCCGGGTTCCAAGGGTACAACTCAATTCCTTACACGGCGCATCTATGGACAATTGCGCTTGAAGAGCAATTCTATCTCGTTTTACCCTTGCTCTTAGCTCCCTTCCTGAAATCTAGAAACCGGCTGCTGTGGGGGATTTTTTTGTGCTGGCTAGCGTTCGTGGGCGTGAGAATCTTCGCGGTTTCGACAAATTTTCCTCATCCTGGAATTTGGACATCTGTTTTCAGTGCCGACTCTCTTTTGCTGGGAACCTTGCTAGGAGTTATCAGGCCCGCCGCCCCGAATTCAAAACTACTTCGATTGCTTTTGCCATTGAGCGGTGCCGTTCTTTTGCTTTTTGGCGCTTGGACACCTGATATAGATAAAAATGGGCCGCATCAAGTTTTTCTTTATTCACTCGTGGCAGCTGGAGCAGCAATGATAACCATGTCCGCACTGAATGAGCCATATTTCAAATTTCTTGCAACCCGTCCACTTCGGTATCTTGGAAAAATATCTTACGGGCTATATGTCTTTCATTTGCTAGGGATTGGCATCGGCGTAAGGCTGGGCGGCAAATTAATGCCCGGATCTTGGCTCTTTGCAGCTGCGATAGCGTTCGTGATTACGCTGGGTGCCTCGGCAATTTCTTATCGATTCTTTGAAAGATACTTCTTGAGATTCAAGCGAAAATTCGAGGTGGTGCACACTCGTCCTATTTAGCTTTAATACCATAGTCCAGTCGAGAGCCAATCGATCGCGGCAGTGCAATTATTGTCGCCAACCGGCAAGCGTTAAATTTCCAACACGTACCGCCATTGGCAATAGAGGAAAGGCAACAGGGATGCCGCGTGATTTTTATAGACAATTGTAAAGATTGGTAATGGCAGCCAGTCAGACCTATACGGCCGACCATCCTTCTCCGAGGACCCCACATTGACTTGGTCAGAGTGGTTTTTTGAGCTTGCATGATTTACCCCGATTAACAGAGAATCTCTCCGTGACTGGACGCACCAGATCCGAGTCATGGATCCGGTGCAAGATGGCTATTACCTATTTCGCATTTTCGATGGTGCAACATATGCAAGCAACAAAAATCATCTCGACAATTCTTCTACTGCTTACTATCGCTACCGCAAACGCAAACGCGCAAAAGAGAAATTTTATTGTTGCGCAATCGATGTATTACCGCGGCGGAGTAGATCTTTCTTCTTCCGGAGTGCCCAGAAATCCAATTATTTATGAGTCATTTCTCTTGCCATCGAAGACATCCGATCGCTTAATCGATTCGAACGAAATGGCGAAATTAATGGATCGATTGGGTACGGGACCGATTCCTACGGTGGTCGACATAGAGCGTTGGGAATTTTACTCGGAAGACGAGTCGACGCGCAATGCCGGCCGAGAAAAGCTTCTTAACGTTTTGAAAGCAATCCGAGCAGTCAGGCCTGAGGTAAAACTCGGCTATTACGGCATCGTACCAACGCGAAGCTATTGGCCGCTTGTAGATAAAACTCGCATCCAGCCCAGAAAGACATGGGACAGCTTGAACGAAAAGGCCGCAAAAGATTTTATCCCTTACGTCGATGCGGTATTTCCTTCGCTTTACACCCTATATGACGACGATAAAGGCTGGAAGACTTATGCCGAAGAGACTTTGCGCATCTCTAGGCAGTTTGGAAAACCAGTTTACTGCTATTTGTGGCCTCAATTCAATAGCGGCAATAAAGAACTGAATGGGAAATATGTTCCGGCAAACTTCTGGCGTATGGAATTGGAGACGTGCTATAAAAATGCTGATGGCATCGTAATTTGGAATCACGAACGCGACAAAGATTGGGAAGAAAATGCTGAATGGTGGCAGGAGACTAAAAGATTTTTGGCCACGCACTCTATAAAAAATTAAATTCTAGTGTATTTTTCGAGCTGCGGCCGTGTAGCTTGGTCTAGATGCTTGTCGACGATGACTCAGTCGCCGGACGAAAATGGGAAATGAAAAGGCACCACCCAGCCGGGCGATTCAAGCTCATAGCAAGCTGATCATTCGGGCGCGTCGATGCATTAGCGCGCTTGTGCCTGCGCTGATGATCGGCCGCTATTCGGCCTCGTGTCAAAAAGGCGAAGCAGTTTGAGCCTGCATTGGGAAACTCGGGATTGATGGCACCGTGCACAGCGCCCTTCGATTGCGTGAAAGATCGATAGCCTCCGCCGACGGAGAGCTTGATCTTTCATCCGTGCTCCGCGCGGCGAGGGGAGCTTTGAAGCGATTGCGACGCGAACTTAACTCGGCGCGGATGACGTCATTTTGGGCGTACATCAGCGTGTGAGTGCGGCATTCAACTGCAGCGCTGGTGGACGCGCTTACAGCAGAGCGGCTCTAACACAGCGTGCCGCATGCTGACCCCCTGTGGCAATGCTCAAGCCTAACGCGTGGAAGACGCACCGGGCCTACTCGTGGAGCTACTGCACGACGCAGTTCAACCCGATCCAGGGCGTCACGTTCGACTTCGCCGACGGTCGAGCTGGACAGCACGTACGTAACGTCCTCAAGCTGAGCGCAACGAGCGCCAAGCCGGGGGATGCGGCAAGCTCTTACTGATGACTTCAGCGGCTACAAAGCCTGGCAGGTCGACAACAGCGGCATCGAGCAACTGGTCACTCAGGCGTCGGCCCTGGCGCCCGGATTGATAGTGCTCGGGCCACTCGCGGCTATGAGTTCGAGGCGGCCTGCGCACTTCAGGCCGCGGATCTGGCGGTGGCCGTGGTCAACCCGCGCACAGCGCGCGACTTTGCTCGCGCGATGGCCGCATTGGCCAAGACCGACGGCCTGGATGCTCGCATGCTCGAGGCCTTCGCCCGCGTGCTGCACCAGCACCTCGAGCGCGAGCGCTTCGTCAGGCCGCTGGCGGATACCAAACTACAGCAGCTACAAGCCCTGGTGCTGCGCCGGCGCCAGTTGGTGCAGATGCTGACCTCGGAGCGACAGCGCCTGCGCCTGGCACATGCGGCTGCGCGCCCGAGCATCGAGCGCGTGATCGAGTTCTTGAAGGAGCTGGGAGACAGCGAAGCCGAGGTGGCTGCGCACGTTCAGCGCCATCACGCCCAACTGGCGCAGGCGTTGGCCAGCGTGCCGGGCATTGGCGAGGCCAGCGTTGCCGTGCTGCTGGCCGAGCTGCCTGAACTCGGCAAGCTCGACCGGCGCCGCATCGCAGCGCTGGTGGGCGTGGCGCCGTTGAACCGCAATTCCGGCCAGATGCGTGGCCAGCGCTCCATCTGGGATGGGCAAGCTGATGTGCGGCGAACCCTGTACATGGTCACCCTCACGGCGGAGCAGCACAACCCAGCGCTCAAGCGTTAGGAGCGCCGCTGGCAGCAGGCAAGCGCAAGAAGGTCGCCCTGGTCGCCTGCATGCTCAACGCCATCGCCAAACACGGCTCTACCTGAGACTCGCCCATGCATATCGATTAACTACCAAGACGGTTGTTCAGGCCGTCCTGAATATCTCGCGCTCCTCGATGAAGCGCACGACTTCGGCCATGCCGGTCAGAGTCTTGAGCTTGGTCATCATGTAGGGCTTGACGAACTGCGGGCCATCAGAAGCACCGTGTGGCTCATGCTCTGCAGCTTTCGCCCCCAATGATGCGCGCTACCGCAAGCCTCTATACCGATCAGACAAGGCGGAAAGTTGACGAGGAACGCGGCCATCTGGTCGCGCCGCCGCTGCTTCTTCAGGATCGCCATGCCGTGTTCGTCGATACCGTGGACCTGAAACACGCTCGTCGCCAAGTCGATGCAAACAGTCGTGATCTTCATGGTGGACGCCCCTCTCGGTTCAGATGGTCGATGACACTTCCACTGTGGCACGTTGGTACCGCTACGAGTGGGACGTCCATCCCATTGTTTACAGACAAAGTGCTCGACAGCGCTTACGCCAGAAACGACAAAGTCGCCCAATGCTGAGGCACTGAGCGGCCTTGTTGCTTGTGGTCGACGAAGAATCTGTCCTGCTCAGGGGAGCAGTTCGATATCAAGCCACCAAAACGACGTCGGGAACACGCGCAGAATTATCGAGCAACTCCTCAGTGACAGCGTTCGAATCTGAATCGATATCGCGCAACAGCATTGCGTTTGCCGAATGTTTTTCGACATGCACCCAGTCGACCACCTCGGCATGCGGCTGATAACCGGGCAGCATCTGTGCCAGCACATTCTTAAGTGCCGGCACGTCGTTGCGATCAAGGATAGCGCCCAACATCGCGAACTGTCGCCATAGTTCCTCGGCTGGAGGGCAAGGCTCGTGAGCCTTCATCACCCGAGGATGGCTGGTCTGCATCGCGTTGTCGCCGATGAGAAGCTCCTCGTAAAGTTTCTCGCCCGGCCGCAGGCCCGTGATGCGAAGTTCGATGTCGCCATCGGGAGCACTCTCGTCGCGCACGGTGCGCCCCGACAACTCCACCAACCTGCGAGCCAGATCGATGATCCGGACCGGCTCGCCCATATCGAGGACGAACACGTCCCCACCTTGCGCCATAGCTCCAGCCTGGATAACGAGTTGCGCCGCTTCCGGGATCGTCATGAAATAGCGGGTGATATCGGCATGCGTCAGCGTGATCGGACCACCAGCCTCAATCTGCCGGCGAAACAGCGGCACCACGGAGCCGCTGGAGCCCAGCACGTTGCCGAAGCGCACCATCGAGAAGCATGTGCCCGACGGCTGCTGCGCCAAGCCTTGCAGAGAAAGCTCGGCCAAGCGCTTGCTGGCTCCCATGATATTGGTCGGCCGCACTGCCTTGTCGGTGCTCACCAACACGAACCGACGAACCTGGCACTCCATCGCGACCTGCGCCGCCATGAGCGTGCCCAGCGAATTATTTCGGACGCCTTCGATGGGGTTGTGCTCCACGAGCGGCACATGCTTGTACGCCGCTGCGTGGTAGACAGTATCGGGTCGCCAAGTACGCATGATCTCGCGCAGCCGTGCCGGATCGCGGACCGAGGCAAGTAGAGGGATTACCTGGACGTCCGGACTCATCGCCTCCAACTCCTGATGGATCGCATACAGCGCGAACTCCGTCAGCTCGATCAGCAACAGCTTGGACGGAGAAAGCTTGACGATCTGCCTGCAGAGTTCGCTGCCGATCGAGCCACCGGCCCCCGTGACCAGCACGACCTGGTGCCTTATGTGCTTGTGCAGCAGATCGTCTACCGGCGCGACCGGATCGCGACCCAGCAAGTCTTCAATATCGACTTCGATCAGGTCGTGAACCTGCACGCGGCCATTCGCCAGATCGGCAAGCGCAGGCAATGTGCGTACATGCAGATGGAGCGGCAACAGGTCGTGCAGGATTTCCGCACGCCGCGCACGGCTGGTCGAGGGCATCGCCAGCAACACGTCTGAGATCCCGAGCATCGCAGCATTCTCTAGCAACCAGCTAGGCGGCTGAATCCTGATGCCATTAAGTGTGCTGCCATGAAGATGCTTGGCATCGTCGATGAAGGCTCGCACCAGCACGTCTCGACTTTGGGCGAGCGCTGCCGCAAGCTGCAATCCCGCACCGCCCGCGCCGTAGATGACAACCTGCGGCAGCGACTTTCGCTGTACTGCGCTCATATACATGCCACCGAGCCAATAGCGCGCGAGCATGCGTAGCCCCCCAATGCACATGAAGAGCAGCAGTGGAACCACCAACCCAACAGTACGCGGTATGGTGCTCACCCCAACGACCGTAAAAAGTACAGCGTAGGCAAGCCCGAACAAAGCGCATGCTCGCAGGATCGCCAACACCGCTGGTGCACCCGCGTAGCGAAATATTGCGCGGTAAAGGCCAAACACAGTGAATAGGGGAAGCGCAATCAGAACCGCCATTGCTGCTGCCCACCATTGCGATCCACGGGGGAACATCCACTGTTCGAAACGCAAACTCAACGCAAAGCAGACGCATAGCACGCACACGAGCGCGTCCACGCACAACGCCAGTAACCGTTTGGCAGGTCTAGGCAATCCGAGCAACTGCTCTGCCAGACGATTGATCACGCAGGAACTCCTACCCGAGTCATGCTCGGACATTGCGAAGGATTGTGCCTCTCAAGTTTTGGAACAATCCTCGCCTCAAGATTTCGATTGTTAGAAAGTGTACAAACCACTACGTTTGTACGTAACCCTCCAAAAGACATAAGAGATTTGAATCAACAATCTCTCGAAGGTGGGTACCCCTTGCCTCCCCTTCGAGCTCTCTGTCAGCCTGCCTGCTTGTATTTGTATTCCGTATAGCGGTAGCCGCCGTACTTGTATCCATAGCTACCATAGTGCCTGCGTGTCAGGTCCATTCCGTTGAAGACCACCCCGCTTACACGCTGGTTGGCATGAGCAAGCCGTTTCACGCTTTCGCTCAATTCGCCGAGTTGCGTCAAACCGTCGCGGGCGACCAGCAGAATCGCGCCAACATGAGCCGACACTGCCGCTGCGTCTGCAGCGACAAGAACCGGAGGGCTGTCGATTACAACCAGGTCATATCGCTCCGAGGCCCCGTCCAGGATGTCTCCCATTGCAGACGACAACATCATGTTGGCCGGATTGAATGGATAGTTCCCAGTTGTCAGAACATCGAGGTTCGGAAGTACATTCGCATGAATAGCTTGCTCAAAAGCCATGTCGCCGGCCAAAACATCTGCAAGACCGCCTTGGCGGGATAGGCCAAAAGACTTGTTGATGTGCCCCTTACGCAAGTCCGCATCGATCAGCAGCACGCGTTTGCCGGCCTGCGCCATGATGACCGCGTAGTTACTCGACACGAAGCTTTTGCCGACACCGGGCGTTGCTCCAGTCACCAGCACCCGATTGCTTCCAGATTCCATCAAAGCGAGCTGTAGCGAAATTCGTAAATTTCTCAAACTCTCGATCGCAAGGCTTTCCGGTGCCGTCACCGCGAGAACCTGAGCCCCCCCGGCCCCGGTTGCGATCAACTGAAGCAGCGCGTCTTGCTCGAGCGCTTGAGGCACCACTGAGTACACGCTTAATCCCAGACGATCTTCGATCTCCTGCGGATTGTGAATGCCGCTGGCCATCTTGCTGCGAACGATTGCTAATGCAATACCGGACAGCAAACCCAACACCAGCGACAGGGCAACAATTAGAGGTTTCTGCGGCTTTACAGCTCTCTTGGGCTCAACAGCCTTGTCAAGCAGACGAACATTTCCGACTTTCCCCTCTTTCACGAGACGCAACTGAAGTGAACTATTGAGCAGCGATTTATAGAGTTCACCATTTACACGCACATCTCTCTCGAGACGCAACGCATCGCGCTGAAGTACAGGCATTGCGCTTACGCGACGATCTACGCCATCAAGTTCATGGCGAAAGGCTGCTATCTGACCGTCAACGACGCGAACCTTAGGGTTTGTCTCGGTAAAACGAGAAAGAAGATCGCGACGAAGCTGCTCCGACTCAAGCAGCTTGGTCTGCAGCTGCACCGCTTGGCCAAGGATTGCCTTGGCTTCTTCATCAAAGGCAATTGTTCCATTCTTGTTTCTGAAGTCTGCGTAAGCATCTTCTGAATTTTCAAGCTGCTTCTTGAAGTCAGGTAGTTGGCTGTCAAGGAACTGAAGGGTCTTCTCCGCTTCCGCTGCCTTGCGGTCCACGTTCTGGCGTACGTACTGCGCCCCAATTTCGTCGAGAATGCGACGCAGCCGGTCGCGGTCACTGTCCTCCAGTGTTGCACTGATCACGTTGGACTGTTTGCCCTGCTCGCTGAGCTGAACGCGCCTTTGCAAATCCTCTGTCGTAGCGAGCAGCGAAGCACGCGATACGAGAAACTGCGCGCCAGGCTTCCCCTCGAGTTGCGACACAAGCAACGCCAAGGGACCTGAGGACAACTGCTTCGTCAGAATTTTTCCGACATCCCCTGTGATTGGCTCGTCGAGATCAGGATGCGTGAGAATGTATTGATCGTTGGGTTGAACCGTAATCGTAAAGGGCGCTTGGTCCTCGAAAACTGGAGGCACATCAAATTTTGCAATGCTGATGGCCTCTTTGCCGGAAACATAGCCACTCATCCCGAGAAAACCAGGCTCCGAGATTCCCTTGGCACGCCGCGCAAGCCATTCCCCGAATATTGGAATATAGCGCGGCCGCGCGTTTATGTAGAGGCGCGTCGCCTCAACTGCGCCACCCATGATCATTCGCGATCGAATAATCTGAATCTCGCCAGAAGCAGGCGTTTTTACATCGAACAGATTGGCAGTATCACCAAGGAAATTCTTTGCATCCGGAGCGGAGTCTTCGACCTGGATCAAGAGGTTGGATTGATAGATGGGCGTAGAAAGCAGTGCATACGCCACACCGAGCGCAACTGCGATGCTAGTGATGCCAGCAACCAACCATCTGCGATCAATGAGAATGTCCAAATATTCCGACAGTCGAACAACGTCGTCGTCATGAGAAGACGCCGTTGCACTAGTGAGCGAAGCGGATGAATTAGCAAGGGCGTTCATGAAAGTTTCTTGATGCGCTCGACCCAGGCTGTCGCGCCGGCATCGATGAGTTTCAGGGCTTGGTCGAAGGCGGGCTGGCCCAAGCGATAGGGATCTGGGATATCCACACGGGCAACCTCGCCCAGGCGGAACAACTTGCCACGGGCGAATGGGTGACGCTGGTTGATGTGTTGGCGCTGCTCTTCATCCATGACCAAGATCAAGTCCGCTTCCTTGCACATGACGCCGGTCAATTGGCGCGCGCGATGGGCTTCGATATCGAGACCGCGCTCGGCCATCAGGGTTCGCGCCAAAGGATCTGCCGGCTGTCCAACCAGAGCACCAATACCAGCGGACGTCACATTCAAGTGCGGTAACTCCGCAGCGATCAGCGCTTCCCCCATTGGGCTACGACAAATATTGCCAATGCACACAACTAGTACGGATCTCATGATCTACGAAAACCCGTTTGGTTAGAAATGGCTTGCGGCCGTATAAACAAAATCACGCTACTCTCTTCCCTTGTTCCATATTTTATTTCTTCACCGACACACATTGACATCTAGAAACAAAAATGCCTCGAGCAACCATCTAGGCAGATACCACAATTCTTACCGAAACAAGCCGTCGCCATTGCCTCTAAAAAAGTAGTTTTTGCAACGCAACAACGGCAAAGCAAGAACGACAGCAGTCGCCTTGCGCCCCTGTTGCCGATACTGGCCCAAAGAGCACTCAGCGACATACGCGGTTCAAGCAGTTGCCTCTTCCAGCACGTGCGAGATCACGCTGCAACTCTTGTCAATCTCGACGGACGTCAAGGTTGGGTGCACCAGGAACATCAGGCTTGTTTCGCCAAGCTCACGCGCAACAGGTAGTGGCTGCGCTGGCCGCCAGTTCGTGCCGTCGAACGCACGCTCCAGATACACCTCGGAGCAGGATCCCTGGTAGCAGGGTACCCCGTTGTCCTGGATAGCATCGATGATACGGTCGCGCGTCCAGCCTTGAGCCAAGCTCTCTGGCCGCACATACAAGTAGCATTTGTAGTGCGCATGCACGCTGCCAACCGCCTCGTGGCTCGCAAAATCGGGAACCCGCACTGCAACATGGGGGCGGGCCGCATTCCACAACGCTTCTGCATGGCGCCTGCGAAGCGCCGTCCACCCGGTCATCCGCTCCAATTGAATGCGACCAATGACGGCTTGGATCTCAAGCATGCGCCAATTGGTGCCAAAGCTTTCGTGCAGCCAGCGAAAACCTGGCGGATGCTTGCGCTCATACACGGCCTCGAAGCTCTTGCCATGGTCCTTGTACTCCCACATGACGCGCCACAACGATTCATCATTGGTAGTGACCATGCCACCTTCTCCCCCCGTGGTCATGATCTTGTCCTGGCAGAACGACCAAGCTCCCGCATGCCCGATGGAACCGACAGAACGCCCCTTGTAGCGGGTACCATGCGCTTGGGCACAGTCTTCGATTACCTTGAAGCCGTGCTTATCTGCCAATGCCGTGATCGGATCCATGTCGCAAGGCCAACCCGCCAAGTGCACGCAAATGACAGCCTTGGTGCGCAGCGTTACAACCCGCTCGATAGTTTCCGCGGAAAGGTTACCGCTTTGGGCTTCTACATCCGCAAACACCGGCGTCGCCCCTGCATTCACCACGCAAGACACGCTGGCGATAAAGGTGCGCGGCGTGACGATCACCTCGTCGCCGGGTCCGATGCCCATACCCTTCAGGATCACATCCAGAGCCAGCGTTCCATTGGCCAGCGCCAGTGCATGCGAGGTGCCCGTCCAGGCAGCAAACTCCTTTTCAAACGCGCGGCATTCCTGGCCTGTCCAATAGTTGACCTTATTGGACAGAAGTACACGCTGCACGGCGTCGGCTTCGTCAGCAGTGAAGCTCGGCCAGGGGGAGAAGGGAGTGTTCAGCACAGGAGATCAACCTTTGAGAAATTGTTTGGCCGGATTTCCGACCACAGTGGTGCCGGGAGCCACGTCGCGCGTCACGACAGCCCCCATGCCGATCACCGCGCCTCGACCGATGACCAGAGGTTGGCCTGGCTTGCCTTGCTTGATGACCGCCCCGGTTCCGATATAGGCGTGATCCTCGACAACGACGTTGCCATTGCACTTCACGCCGGGGGCAAAGGTCACGAAATCGCCAATGACGCAGTCATGCGCAACATAGCTATATATGTTGGCGTGAAAGTGCCGCCCGATCCGAAGATTCGAGGTAAGCATGGCAAAGGGGCTCAATATGGCACCGTGCCCTAAAGCCGCATCGTCGAGAATCACCACATTGGCGGCAACTACCTTCCACGGCAGCACTTGGTCCACCGCGCAGCGAGCGGCCAATTCTTCTCGCACCGTGCTATTGGCAATGGCGAGCACCGCATGCCGTGAGCTGGCTTCGATCTGCACGAACTCCGTATAGCTGAGCACGCGTTGACCGTTGATCGTCTTCGCCTCGCAGTTGTCATCAATAAACACCAGTTGCTCGGCCGATACACCTTGGCGCCTCAACTGCTCGCGCGCCAAGGGCATCACCTCTCGGCCATAGCCGCTCGCGCCATAAACCGCGAAAAGGGGCAGCGTCATCGTTTGTCTCCAGCTTCTGAGCCCACGAATCTAGGCATTGTTGCTTCTCCTACCGCGCTGATCCCGTCACGCACAAGCACCTTGCGCACCGTCAACCACAGGATCTTGATATCCAGCCAGAACGAGCGATTGTCGACGTACCAGACATCGAGCTTGAACTTCTCCTCCCAGCTCAGTGCATTGCGCCCGTTGACCTGGGCCCAGCCGGTGATACCAGGGCGCACCTCATGGCGGCGGGCTTGCTCTGAGGAGTAGAGCGGCAGATAGTCAATCAGCAGCGGACGCGGTCCGACAAGGCTCATCTCACCCTTGAGCACGTTCCAGAGTTCGGGTAACTCATCAAGACTGCTGGCACGCAGGAAGCGGCCAAACGGAGTCAGGCGGTCTGCGTCTGGCAGAAGCTCGCCGCCCGCGCCACGCATATCGGTCATCGTGCGGAACTTGACCATATTGAAGGGACGCCCACCCAGCCCTGGCCGCATCTGGTGAAAGAATGCAGGGCTACCCAGCTTGCGGCGCACCTGCCATGTCAGGAACAACAGCGGAAGGCCGAAGAGCAGCAATGCGAAGCATGCAAGCATCATGTCAAAAAAACGCTTCATTGCTACCTCACCCAGCTGCCAACCGTTTGAAGATGGCACCGAACCTAGAGACGCCGACCTGCAAGGACATTTGCTCTCGGTAGTAGCGCTGCGCTTGACGTCCCATGGTGGCCAGGGCATCGGCAGGCATCGCCGCCAGCGCTTCCGCCGCGTCGGCGAGCGACTGGGCATTTTCGGATTCAACGACCACGCCACCGCCCGAGTGCGAAATCAACGCTGCCGCATCGCCGTCAACCGCCATCAACAGCGGCTTGCCCACGGCCATATAGGCCTGCGTCTTGGAAGGAATCGTGATCTCGAACAACGAATCCTTGCGTAGATGGACCAGCAAAACCTCGGCTGCATTCAACAAGGCGCCCACTTCCGACATCGGCACTGGGGGTAGAAAAATCGCATTGTCCAATTGCAGATCGATGGCCCGCTGCTTGAGCCGAGCCGCCTCGACGCCACCGCCCAGCAGCACGAAACACACCCGGGCGTTGCGCGCTTGCAGGAGAGCAGCCGCATCGAGCACGGTATCCAGCGCCTGAGCCTTGCCCATGTTCCCTGCAAACAGGACGCGGAGTCGCTCCGGCCCCGGAAAGCTCGCGGGAGGATGACCCTGGGGCGAACCGAGTGCAACCTCATCGGCCCAGTTGTAGACCACTTCCACTTTGACGTCGGGGACGCCGCGCTGAGACAACAGACGCTTAAAGCCCGGTGAAAGCACCGCGATGTAGTCGACACGCCGATACACCCACTGGCACACCGAAGCTACCACGCTCAAGGCCCGGGGGTTGCTGATCATGCCGGTGGCACGTAAGGTATCTGGCCACATGTCCTGGATGTCGTAGACCACTGGGACACGCCGCAAGAGCCGCAACAGCCCTGCCGTGATCCCGATGGTGAGCGGCGGATGGTATGCATAGATCACATCGGGCCGCCGCGCCATGAGCAACCCATAGACGAACGACGATGCGGCAAAGCTCGCGTAGTTCAGCACCCGCTTGATCGCGGACTGGTCGTGATTGGGATAGAGAGGGACGCGAGTCACCTGCACACCGTCAATCACTTCACGCTGCAGCAGCTTGATTCGGTAGCCCGGGTATACCTTTCCGCTCGGGTAGTTAGGAAAGCCCGTCAGCACTTCGACCTCAAAACCCTGGCGCACCAATTCGCGGGCGAACACGATGCCCTTGAAAGTCGGCTCGGGATCGAACCACTGCGTAAGCAACAGCACGCGAATTGCCATGCTTCAGTACTTCTTCCAGACCACGCGATTCACGTAGTCGGTGTAGCTGTGGACGATGCGCAGCACCTTGTCCGACACGTTGGGCATGCTGTAGTCCGCCACCAGGCGCAGGCTGCGTACCTCCCCCTTCGGCTGACTTTTCAGAATCGCGAGTCCCTGACGCACGCGGTCAAGTTCGAGTCCCACCATCATGACCGAGGTCTCCTCCATTCCTTCGGGCCGCTCATGTGCTTCGCGAAGATTCAGCGCCGGAAAATTGAGAATCGACGATTCCTCGTTGATCGTGCCGCTGTCGGAGAGCGTGACGCGCGCCGATAGTTGCAGCTTGACGTAGTCATGAAAGCCCAGCGGCTTCAACAAGCGCACCTGCCTGTGAAACCGCGCTCCCGTCGCATCGATGCGCTTTTGCGTGCGCGGATGGGTAGAGACGACGACCGGCAAGTCATGGTCCTCGGCCACGGCATTCAGAATTGCCACCAGCTTCGCAAAGGACTGCGGCGACTCGATGTTCTCCTCGCGATGGGCGCTCACCACGAAGTAATGCTCTGGCTGCAAACCCAAACGCTCGAGCACATCGGAGGATTCGATGCGCGGACGATAGTGCGTCAACACCTCGAACATCGGGCTGCCGGTCTTGATGACAAGATCCGGCGGCAGTCCCTCACGCAAGAGATAGTCGCGCGCGATGGCGCTGTAGGTCAGATTGATATCCGCTGTGTGGTCCACGATGCGGCGATTGGTTTCTTCGGGAACGCGCTGGTCGAAGCAGCGGTTTCCCGCCTCCATATGAAAGATTGGAATCTTGCGGCGCTTGGCCGGAATCACGGAAAGGCAGCTATTGGTGTCGCCAAGCACCAGCATCGCCTCTGGCTGTACCTCACCCAGAACCTGGTCTACCGCGATGATGAGGTTACCGATAGTGTGCGCAGCGCTGGTGGCATTTGCCGCGCTGTTCAGAAAGTGGTCGGGCTTGCGTACGCCCAGGTCGTCGAAGAAGACTTGGTTGAGTTCGTAGTCATAGTTCTGGCCGGTATGCACCAGCACATGGTCGCAATATTCGTCGAGCCGAGCCAGCACGCGCGAAAGGCGAATGATTTCGGGCCGTGTGCCGACCACGGTCAGGACTTTGAGTTTTTTCATTGAAGTAGCTCCAAGGTCCCCGAGCTATAGCGGGCAAACGAAGGTATCCGGTCGCGCACGGTCGAACACTTCATTGGCCCACAGCATGACAACCATTTCCTCGGCACCGATGTTCGTGATGTCGTGCGTCCAACCGGGAACGGTCTCGACGATCTCCGACTTGTCGCCGGCGGTCAGCAATTCATGAGTTTCGCCAGTCAGCATATGCCGAAATTTGAAACGCGCACGCCCTTTGATGACCAGAAACTTTTCGGTCTTGCTGTGATGGTAGTGGCCGCCCCGTGTGATGCCCGGATGCGCGGTAAAGAACGAGAACTGACCTGCATCAGGCGTCTTCAGCATCTCGACGAACACGCCGCGCGCGTCTCCATGCTGCGGTACCGTGTACGCGAACGACTCAGGCGGCAAGTAGCTGACATAGGTCGAATAGAGAGCTCGTGTCAGCCCCTTTCCCACGCGCTCTGTCATGAGAGTGTCGCGACTGCCCTTGAACGACTGGACCTGCCGCGCCAGTTCGCCCACCGTGGTCGTGTATTGCGGAGCGACAGTGGCGAAGCCATCCGCATCCACCATTGCGTCCGCACCATCCATCAACTGGACGAAGCGCTCGATGACATCGTCTATGTACACCAATGTGACTGCCGCTGCCGGGTCGTTGACTTGGATGGGGATGTCGCGCGCGATGTTGTGGCAAAACGTGGCCACGGCGGAGTTGTAGTTCGGCCGACACCACTTGCCGAACACATTGGGCAAACGGAAGACATGCACGGGAACGCCAAGGTCGAGCGATACAGCCCGCAGCGCTTCCTCCGCATTGCGCTTGCTACTGCCATAAGGATTTTCGCGTGACGCCTGGGTCGAAGATGTGTAGACAATCGGCACCTTCTTGCCAGTTGCTTCCGCCAAGGCACCCACGGCGCGACACAGGCTCTGAGTGAGCCCCGCATTTCCCGTGGCGAATTCCTGCGGATCTTGCGGACGATTGACTCCTGCCAGATGAAATACGAAGTCCACGTCCTGGAGCAATACCGACAGTTCCTCCACGCTGTTATCGCGGGTAAAGCAGGTCGTCTGCACGTCCTCGCGCTCGGCCAGGTGAAGCCGTAGATTCCTGCCAACGAATCCGTCGGCTCCGGTGATCAACACCTTCATTGTCTCAGCCCTCTGCTTCAGCGGGTTCGCCGCGCGCAATTCGCTGCATGAAGTCAAGCTTGAGCAACAGCTTCTTCATGCCTTCCACGTCCAGGCGGGTGGTGTTGTGCGAGTTGTAATCCTCACCGTGCGTGCTGCGAGTGATACGCTGCTCCCCCTGCTCCACGTACTTGGCGTAGTTCAGGTCACGACCGTCGGGCGGCACACGGTAGTACCCGCCCTGATCTTCAGCACAAGCCATCTCCTCCCGGCTCAGGAGTGCCTCATAGAGCTTCTCGCCATGGCGTGTACCGATCTCGCGGACTTCGTGGTCAGGCCTGCGCATCAATTCCAGGATGGCCTGCGTGAGTACGTGCACAGTAGCTGCCGGAGCCTTTTGCACAAAGATATCGCCATTGTTGCCGTGCTCGAAAGCGTGCAGCACCAGCTCGACGGCATCTTCCAGCGTCATCATGAAGCGGGTCATCGTTGGATCCGTGACGGTAATAGGCTTTCCCGCTAGGACCTGCTGCACGAACAGTGGAATCACCGAACCGCGGGAGGCCATAACATTACCGTAGCGAGTGCCGCAAATGACGGTCTGCGTACTCTCCAGATTTCGACTCGCGGCGACCATGACTTTTTCCATCATCGCCTTGCTGATACCCATTGCATTAATGGGATAGACCGCTTTGTCAGTACTCAGGCAAACTACCCGCTTGACTCCTGCAGCAATCGCGGCCTCCAAAATATTTTCAGTGCCGATCACATTTGTAAGCACCGCCTGCATTGGATGAAATTCGCAAGAAGGCACCTGCTTCAAAGCCGCCGCGTGAAAAACAAAATCGGCGCCGCGCATGGCGGCCGCAACACTGCGAGGATGACGAACGTCCCCGATATAAAACTTCAACTTTGGATGATTATAGCGCTTGCGCATGTCATCCTGTTTTTTTTCGTCGCGACTAAAAATACGAATTTCCCCGATATCCGTATCTACAAACCGCTTGAGCACAGCATTCCCAAAGGAGCCAGTGCCCCCCGAGATCAATAACACTTTATTTGAAAAATACATCTATCAATCCCCAAGAGGAGCACAATACTCCCCAAGAATCGCAGCACCATTCAGCATGGCATCGTGCATTTGAATATCTTCTTGCGCTTCGAACCTGTTTCTTATTTTTCTCGCCGGAACGCCCCCATGAATTTCAAAGGACGGGATATTTTTCGTAACAATCGAACCCGCCGCAACGATCGACCCCCGTCCGATTCTCGTTCCGGCCATCACGATGACCCCTTGACCAATCCAAACATCAGCCTCGATAACTGTAGGCTCCAACGTGGGGCGCCCGGAAAAAATCATAGGAACACCTGGAATGTCAAATCGATGATCCTTTCCAGTTATCACGACCCTGGGCCCCAACATCACATATTTTTCCAGCGTCACCTTGGGACATATATGGCATCCCGCAGCCATGAATCCGTATTCACCGGCAATCAAATCGCGGGAGACGGTGCTGCGCCCCGCCATGAAAAAAGTCGGATGAATCCCATGCAAGCTGTAAATTCGCCGCTTGCACCACATAATAATATGACGACGGATTTGATAAAGCGACATTGTTTCAAATCAATCTCAGGACAACAATGGACGGAGTGCACCAAAATTCTCATCCAAGACAGCTTCAATAGCCCTTGCATGGGCATCCGCCGTCCACCTTGCATCCAATTCCTTCTTAGCAGCGCTCCTGAATTCCTCGATATTCTCTCCCATGGCATGACAATCCAAAATGCATCTAGCCATGCTTTGTATCGATCCTTCCTCAAAAAGCATGCCCGTAATTCCCTGTTTTATGCATTCGGATTCTGGTGCCTGCTGCGTAATATCATCCGTGGTCACAACGGGGCGCCCATGCACAAGACTTTGAATTGCCGAAAGCCCCGCCCAGACAGGGATAACAGTCACCGAAATCAATTCATACGAAGCCTTGATCTGCCTAGAATCATAGGCAGATCCAGGCATGAATAACCGGACACCGAGCCGTTCCGCCTTTTTCTTTAATTCTTCGCGAGCAGGCCCTTCGCCGACCAGAAGCACCTCAAATTCATGACCTTGTTCGTTCAAAGCCGCAACCGCTTCGATAAGCAAATCCAGTCTCTTGACATGATTCAGCCGAACAATGGCCCCCACTTTCGGCGAATTATTTTTCGGAAGTTTTTCCAAAAACTGCTGAACTTCATGCTCGGGCATGAGCAAATCACCGCCTACTTTTGATTCTTGGCTATTTCCCACGACCCGAAGCTTCCTTCCTCCAAAACCATTTCGAGCCCCAAGCTCCACTCCCGTATGGCCATAAAGCATCAAGCCGTCTGCCAGCGAATAGAAAAAATTTCTGAAATACTTCTTGAGCCCCTTGTCGACTCGATGCCACCCGATAGTCCAGAAGAAAATTCTGGACCCAACGAATCTTCCAAGAAGGGCGCCAATCCAAGTCGAAAGGTATGAGGCGTTTCCTAAAAAAATCACACCATCATAACGCCCGCTCAAAATACGACCAGCCAAACCGTGCTGCCATAACAACGAGCCGATCCAACGATTGCGCAGCTCGAGGTATCCACCGACATCTTCCTGCGTCAAGCAAGGTATCGAACCATCCGGACTGGAGTTACCCGCCGCGAATTCGAAATCATATTTTTCAGAAAGCGACAATAATCTGAAAACCCCGTACCGGTAGTGTGGCAAATGAGGGTAGACGACAAGAATTCTTTTTTTCATTTTTTGATTCGCCCAAGTGCTTATATAACAGCCTTGAAGCACCTCTGCGTTCGCTGAACTTGATAGTTTCGATTAAATATTTTCAAGGCGAAAGGCGTGCATTCGCTCGCCATGCAAATAACAAAAAAACCGAGAACCAGAGCTCTGGCGCGACCAAGAACGTGCCGCTGAACATTAGCGATACCAGGGCGTAAATCAGCAGCACCACGATGATCGAGATTTTTTCATCGGTGCGTATGGCAAACCTGGTTCGCACAACGAGCAAGAAGAACATGGCAACGACCATCAGCAGGAGAACGAGGCCTCCGCTCAGAAGCAAATCCAAGACGACGTTATGCGCATATGGAGCTCCCAAATACTCGGAAAAGCCAAACAGTCCATAGCCTAGCAGAGGTCTCTCTGAGATAAGACTCAACGCCTTGAAGTAAATAACATCCCGCCCTGAGGACCCTTCCCAGTCGAGTTGGCCATCGCTCCCCAAAAATTGAAACGCTCTTTCAAGACCCGTTGAAGCAACATCGTTGCCAATTAAAAATGCGGGAAGATAAAATACACCAATCAAAAACAAGGCACCCAAAACGAAGAGCATTCGATTTTTATTGCGCCCCCCGATGGCCCCGTAGGAAATTAAGGGAATCAACAATATATACAGCAACACTAGAACCGTTGCGCCGCGCCCACCAGGGATAACGACCGACGCTAGCTGAAAAGGCAACACACAAATTCCGATGACCTGGTATGTTTTTGTATTTGCAAATTTAAATCTGCTTGGACTTTTTCCCAAAAACAAAAAATTCAGATTCAAACCAAATGCAATTGCCGCAATATACGACATGGTTTGATAACTCGCGCCCGCCACAGTCTCAAAACCAGATCCACTCAAAAAAGGAAGAACGACGGAGGCAAAACCTGATAAGGTAAAAAATATACCAACCAACTCAAAATATTTGAAACTTTTCGAGAGATCTTGGTTTTGAGCCAGGCAAAATCCGCACAGCATCGCCGGCAAAGACCACAACAAAAAGAACCCACCCGTCTTGAGTGCCTCATCTGAGGGTTCACCAGAAAAAAACGTTTCCAACAGAAACCATAAAAGCAGGCCCAGTGGGACCAAGAAGAGCCGCCCTTCAATCTTTCTAATCCCGCCTATGCGCAGCAAACGAAATGCATAGATGACAACGACAAGCATGGAAATTGCCACCGTATAGATCATGTATGCGGGGCTATCGGCCGAGCCTTCATAATTGAGCCCAAGAATGGACAATATCGAGAAGAAAAATTTCCCCCCCACCACTGCCAATACTAAAATTATATATTTCATTGAGACGCTCAGAATCGACGCTCAGGCTCGCTTATATGTTGCGAGCACGGATTTTGCAAAGACCTTCAAACGCCCCAATACGAGGTCGAGCAGTCCCCGGGAAAATATTCTTTCGTTCTTATAGTGAAAGTACGTGAAATTGGCTCGATCGAATTTCAGTGCCAAATCCTCGACCACGGATCGAAGATCATGATTTCTTATCACGTAGTCTCTGCAAGATTGACCTAGACCGGCCGGATTTTCTTGATAAAGATCCACCACCGCCTTGAAAGAATTTCGCCTGTCTGCATCATAATATTCCTCGACGGCAACATCAAATCCTTCCGCATCCGGAAGCCAAACATAGCGAAGAAGATCCTTTTTGAAAAATTCGTACTGAGTTGGCCCAGGAACCATCACGGCCGGCTTTCCTCTCGCAGCGAATTCAAGAATCGAAGTCCCCATCGAAAATCCGACATCGATTTCTTCTGCGATATATCGAGAAAGTGCATCTTTTTCGACCCTCCCCAGCATTCGAATTTCGAAACTCGAGAATTTCAATATTTCATCAACGGCAGATCCTTCGCCGATGACATGAAAAACGACTTTGACATTCTTCTCGAAAGAGAACCGATCGACATCCGACAGCAACAAATTCAATAACGGAATTTTGTCCGAATCGAGACGACTGATCCAACCGACATTGAGGACAGAGGGTTCTGAGCGAGAGCATCCACTCGTCTCCTCTTGCCGCCCCCCCTTTCTTGCCGGAGAAATAAATCCCGGACCGTCCTCTACAGGCAACGCGATAGGGAGGTACAAAGGAGATGCGCGGAAATTAAAAAAATCCTTGTTGATCGAGTAATTTTTTCGACACATGAAGTACAAGGCATTTTTTTCGGTTAGAAAATCGATCATCGAAGCAATTTTCGATATATGAGTCGATTCCACTTTCCGGAAAAACCACTTCACTTTCGAATTCATGGCTTTCTTATAAAAATAAGAAAACGCCGTATTTTCTATGAGATTGTACGGATGCAGATCCCAGAACGCCATTCTGGTTTCCTGATGAGGTATCAGGTGACCTTCGAATCTAAAAATCATCGAAAGTGACAAGAGCAAAAAATCTTTAGGGCTACAAGAGAACTGTCCGGTCTTTTCGAGGCAAACGTGCAAGAACTCGACTCTTTGAGCTTTCAGATAATCGCTTATATATCCACCATCAAAGTCCACAACCACGATTGCGAATCCCTTGGATGCAAGGGCCTCCGCAATTCTCGCAAAAAGCATCTGAGCCCCGCCCACTCCTTTACTTGGATAGAAAAATACGAGCCTCATGTATTTTCGATCTCCATCCCCATCACAATCGGCGAAAAGGGTTTTTCGAAAACCGCAGCAACCCTAGGCGTCGCATGTAATTCAAAGCCTCGCCGGCGAATCCCGCGGCCACGCACAGCCCGACTGGAATGCCAGCCCGAGGAAAGTAAGTGACGAGTATCAAGCAACCCACTACTGCAGCCAGCAAGATGGAAAATCGAATTTTTACCCGGCGGCTCCATTGAAAATCAATCTTTTTCCCAGCCACCCAGTAAACAAAAGGCAAGTAAATCATATACATCATGATAAATGCGATGCCGGTCGCTTCCGAATTGAAAATCGGCAGAAGAATTGCCGTAAAAACAACCAAGGAGCCATAAGCAACCGCTTCTGTGACCAAATATTGGCGCCCATCGCCCGATGCAAGAAGGACATATCCAAGAGGCCAGCTTGCTATCTTCAGGAAATCTCCAATCACCTGCAATCGAAGTATGCTTGCTGCAGATACGAATTCTTTTGAATACAAGATCTCAATGATCCATGGCGCGAGCACCAACATCACAATCAAAGCTGGCCCTGCAAGCAAAAGTGCGACCTCGCCTTGTTCATTTGCCATCCGTACTGCAGCAGCTCTATCATCGATGACCGACGTCAGCCTCGGGTAGTAATCTGTACCCATGGCTATGAGAACGAGTCCAACATAAGTCATGGAAATCTGCCAAGCGGCTTGAAAATTTCCGAGCGCGCTTGCGCCCAATTCTTTTTGAACAACAATCCGCACAAGCAATTGCGCCAGCGTCGCAAGCAATCCGGCCACCATGAAAGGGACGCCCAGTTTCACCAACGACCGCCAGTGCCCCGCCATCGCTTTCCAATTTTTCTTTTTCGGCCGAACTTCACTGACTCTCGCCAAATACCAGACTCCCAGAATCAAGTTCGAAGCAGGAACGGCCAGAGTAAATAGCAAAATCCCTCGAATTTCCAGAAAATAAACTGCGCAAACTCCCAATAAACTGGACAACGCCGCGGACGTTATGGAAAGCAATGCGATGTCGATGGTTTTTCGAAACCCTTGTAGTATTGCGACTTGGGTAGCCGCAACGACCGTGAACCCTACGCCCAGGCTCAACCATCCCAAGGTGGTAGATTTCTGACCATCAGCCAAAACATAGGTCGACAATGGAATCCGCAATGACCAGAACACCAACGAGCCGATAATCGACAGAGCAAAAGCCCCGATGATCAACGCGGCAAGCACATCACCGAGTGATTCGATGGCTTCGCCTTTACTGGCTTGGGCTATTTGCCTGGTTCCGACATTGCTGATTCCTACACCGGAAATCATCGACGCTGTTGCGATAAGATTCTGATAGAGCCCGATAAGTCCGATTCCAACAGGTCCGAGCAAAACCGCGACCACCTTCATGCGGGCCAAACTGATAGCCACATTGACTAGAGACGCAGCGCCTACAATACTCGTAGAGCGAATAATTTGGCGATAGGAGTTATTTGCCTGCATATTGCTGCAAGCTTCTCGTCACCACGGCGACTTGCTCCATGGTCAAATGAGGCCCAATTGGAAGGCTCAACACCTGATTCGCCATCTTTTCCGCCAGGGGATAGCTCCCTTTAGGCTTTTGCATGTCTGCGTATGCCGCCTGCAGATGCGGTGGAATCGGATAGTGGATTAAGGTTTCCACTCCTTTTTCTTTCAGGTATTTCTGAAGATCATCACGCTCGGCGTGCTCGATCACATACAGGTGCCAAGCGGCCTCGGCCCATTCGGGAACATAGGGCTGCTTGAATTCAAGATTATTTAGCTCATCTTGATAGAATCGGGCAATAGCATTTCGCCGCAGATTCCATTCATCTAAATACCTGAGTTTGACATTCAAAATTGCTGCCTGCAAAGGGTCCAAGCGGCTGTTATAGCCCTTTACTTCATTCACGTACTTGACGCGGGAACCATAATTTCGAAGTACCTGAAGTTGGTCCGCAATGGCTTCATCATTCGTCGTGACAGCCCCTCCATCGCCCATTGCGCCGAGATTTTTTCCTGGATAAAAACTCCATGCAACCGCGTCCCCGTGCCCTCCCAATCGCTTTCCCTTATACAACGCACCATGAGCCTGAGCGCCGTCTTCCAATACCTTCAATCCGTGCTTTTGAGCAATGGAAAGCACACCGTCAACATCGGCTGGCTGCCCATATAGATGCACCGGAAGAATGATTTTGGTTTTTGAAGTGATGGCTCTTTCTATGAGACTGACGTCAATATTGTGAGTTCGAGCATCTGGCTCGACGGGCACTGGAATCGCGCCACACTGGCTTACGGCAAGCCATGTGGCAATGTATGTATTGCTCGGAACAATGACCTCATCGCCAGGACCTACACCCATCGCACGCAGTGCGAGATGCAGTGCATCTAGACCATTGGCGACACCAATCGCATACTTCACGCCGCAGTATTTCGCATAGTCTTCCTCGAAACGGACGACTTCCTCTCCACCAATGAACCAACCCGAGCCGATCACTCGTTGAATGGCCTCATCCAGCTCTTCTTTCAGTTCAAAATAGGGCGCCTTTAGATTCAAAAAGGAAATCATTTCATACACCCATCATCTGCTGAAATTCGGAGTAATTCCGGATGTAATCAGCGCTATCGTAGTAATGCGATGCAAAAACCAGCAGAACTGCGTCTGCAGAATATTTATACTGAATACCCCAGGTCATTGGCGGAAGGTAAATACCCGTGCTCGGGTTGTCGAGCAAGAATTCCTGTCGACTCTTTCCATCATCGGCAACGACGGAGCAGCGACCGCTGACGCAAACGAGAAATTGATGGCACTCCCGGTGTGCATGCTCTCCCCTTGTTTCCGCGCTCGGTACATCAAATACCAAAAAATAGCGCCTCACCGAGAAGGGGACGGTGCGCTCGAACTCCCCTACCGTCAAGCTGCCGCGGATATCTATTGCCCGGGGGAGTTTATGCAAACTAACCCCCCGAACACGACTAGGCGCCGGTGGCATTTCACTACCCGCGTCGGTTTGCAGAGCATCTGTCTCTCTTTTGGGTGCATCTACATATCCCACGATCTTTGCAGGATTTCCGACGACGATGGCATTCGGTGGAACCGAGCGAGTGACCACCGCACCCGCGCCCACCATCGCATTTCGACCAATCTCCAACCCCGGCAAAATGACCGAGCCCGCCCCTATGGATGCACCTTCGCGAATGGTGGTATTTAGAAATTTTTCGGGCTTTTGACGGCTGCGTGGAAATATATCATTCGCAAAGGAGACATTAGGCCCAATGAATGCGTCGCTGCCAACTCGCAGGCCATCCCAAAGCTGCACCCCGCTTTTAATTGTGACGCGATCACCAATCACGACATCATTTTCTATGAAGCAATGCGAACAAATATTGCAATCATCCCCAAGGCGGGCATTTTTCAAGATTATTGCAAATTGCCAAACCCGGGTACCTGCCCCAATGCTGGGAGACTGAACATCTGCCAATGCATGAATGAAATTAGAGGTCATTAAGAATCGTCAGCTCAGTGAATATTGAAATTTGGTCAAAGCTATTTTCAGCACTCAATTAACATAGGCACAGAAAATCTTCCACCGAACATTCTTGAGTTGTTTTCAAACCCGCTTAAGAGCTTATTCCGCAAGCATCCACCGTTATAAATTCACTCCAGCTCGATTTATCCTGATTCTTGAATTCTTTGTGCGGGACCATTATTACGGCGATGTCGGCATTCGCCCGGGCCTCTTCGATTTCGACAAGTCTCACCTTACCTTGAAGCATCGAGGGAATTAATTTTATATTTGGCTCAACCACCAGAATTGTGCCCACCCCTAGCTCGGTAATGCGCTTGGTGATTTCAAGCGCCGGGCTTTCTCGCAAGTCGTCGATGTCAGGCTTGAACGCTAGCCCAAAGCAAGCAATGGTTATTTGCTTGATATCTCTATCCGCGCCCACTTCGAGGTGCCTCGCAATGGCTGCTTCGATCTTTTCAAGCACCCATTCCGGCTTGAAATCATTTACTTCGCGAGCAGTACGAATCAGTCGGGCCTGCTGCGGAGCAGCGCTAACGATAAACCAAGGATCTACGGCGATACAGTGCCCCCCGACACCAGGCCCCGGCTTTAATATGTTAACTCGCGGGTGACGGTTCGCCAGTCCGATCAATTCCCATACGTCTATGCCCAGCCTGTCGCAGACTACCGACAACTCATTGGCAAAGGCAATATTCACATCCCTAAAACTGTTTTCCGTGAGCTTGCACATTTCGGCAGTGCGTGCATTTGTGATGACACAATCTCCCTCCACAAATAATTTGTAGAGATTTTTTGCGGCCTCAGAGCACCTTGGAGTCATGCCACCGATCACTCGGTCATTTTGAACCAGCTCCCGAAGCACATGCCCGGGCAACACGCGCTCGGGGCAGTGCGCAACACGAATATCCGAGTTTTCCCCGTGCGTCTGAGGAAAAGTTAGATCACTTCTTAGATCAGCGAGCCAAGCAGACATTTGCTCCGTCGTTCCGACAGGCGACGTCGACTCCAATATTATGAGATCACCCTTTTTCAGTACCGGCGCAATCGATTTAGTAGCAGATTCGATATAGTCCAAGTCAGGCTGATGCTCTGCTTTGAATGGGGTAGGGACCGCAATGAGGAAAGCGTCGGCCGGCTGGGGTCGATTGACAGCACGCAAGTAGCCCTCTGTGACGGCGGCGTGCACGACCATGTCCAGATCGGGCTCTACGATATGGATCTTCCCCTTGTTAATCGTATCCACCGTTTCTTGATTTACATCTACCCCGACGACATCCAGCTTACGAGAAGCAAAAATTGCAGCCGTAGGCAACCCTATATAGCCGAGACCGATGACCGAAATCGTCTTGAATTTCATAAGAGATCAAAAAATAGAATACGCCTATCAAGAGGCAAGTAGAACTTGAGCTATGCGCAAGGAGGCTTGGCCATCGCCATAGGGGTTGTGAGCAACAGCCATTGCTTCGTACGCTGAGGAATCCGATAACAGTCGGCAGCTTTCCTCAAAGATTCGGTTCGGATCTGTCCCCACGAGCTTCACGGTGCCGGCAGCCACCGCTTCCGGCCGCTCAGTCGTGTCGCGCATCACCAAAACGGGCTTGCCAAGCGATGGCGCCTCTTCTTGGATTCCACCCGAATCCGTCAAAATTAGCGTCGCTTGGTCCATCAGATATACAAAGGGCAAGTAATCGAGCGGCTCGATCAATTGAATATTCCTTTTATTCCCCAGAATACGATTCACCGGTTGCCGAACCTGTGGATTCAAATGAACCGGATAGATTATTTGAACATCCGGGTAGCTGTCGGCAATTTTGAGCAGAGCGTGGCAAATCCGCTCGAATCCTTCTCCAAAATTTTCCCGCCTATGACCCGTGACCAGTACGATTCTTTTTTTCAAATCGATCGAGCCCAAACTATCACCGAGGGAGTTCTGCAAATGGCGGTCGCCTCTTATTTTTTGGCGCACTTCCAATAGCGCGTCGATGACCGTATTGCCGGTAACGTGGATGTGCTCCTCCGCAAGCCCTTCTGCGAGCAAATTTCTGCGCGAAGTTTCCGTAGGCGCAAAATGCCAACGCGCTAATGCACTAGTAAGCTTTCGATTGGCTTCCTCCGGCCAGGGAGAGTAGAGATTACCGGTTCTCAATCCAGCTTCGACATGCCCTATTGAGATTTTTTGGTAAAAAGCCGCCAAAGATGCCGCAAAAGTGGTAGAGGTATCGCCATGTACGAGCATCGCGTCCGGCTGCAAATCCGCCAAAACTCTCTTCAAACCACCGAGCACACCGCAAGTGATATCCGTCAAATCCTGGCCAGGCTTCATCAAATTGAGATCAAAATCCGGAGAAATTCCGAAAAGACTCATCACCTGATCCAACATTTCTCGATGCTGCGCTGTCACGCAGACACTGACATTGAATGCGGGAATCTTCTTCAAACAATTGACCAACGGCGCCATTTTGATGGCTTCGGGTCGAGTTCCAAAAACGAATAAAATTCTTTTCACCAGCGTAACCTAGGGCACGATTCGCGCCATTTTTATTTGATTGAGTCAAACGCCAGATCGGGCGATCTATCGGTGCCTGACATAGATTTCACTGGCCGTATTGGTCACGGACGCCGAAGGCAAAATCAAGCTCACAACCCGATTCCACTTGACCAAAGGTACGGAATCAATATAGACCACATCTTGCGATTGCAATCTGAATTGACTAGCTATGGCAAGCGTTGCCGGATTCTTTGCATTGAGGTTGAAGATGGCGGGAGCTCCTGTCGCGCCTTGACGAATGACATAGATTTGACCGGCACTTGCAGTCGCATTCATTGGTCCTCCCGCTTCACCGAGTGCCTCGCTAAGACTCAAGCGGCCATTACTGCGCATCGGCAAAGCAAGCGGTGCTAGAACTTCGCCCATGAGAAAGACCTTGGAGTCTTCTCTACTGGCTATCCGAACCGTATCTCCGTTTTTTAATGGGATACTGTTGCCGTCATATCCCGCCTCCCGAAGACTAGTCATATCAATTAATGTCGACTTCCCGTTTCGAATCAGAGTTAGGGCAGAAAGATTCCCATTGGCGGTGATTCCGCCTGCACGATTGATTGCCTCATTCAAAGTCATCGGTACATCGGTAAAGATCTGTGATCCCGGCGCACGCACTTCACCCTCGACGTAGGCACGCCGACTTCTGAAAGACTGGATCCGCACCGTGACCTGGGGATCCCGAATATGCGGCTTCAGCAAGCGTCCGATCAAATCAGATGCATCGCCTTCACTCAACCCGGCCACCCTGACACGACCGACGTACGGGAATGCAATCTCCCCGTCCGCATCAACAATAAAGCCGGGAGCAACCTGGACTCCGGTGGGGTCAGCGGACTGCGAAATAACGGCACCGGCATTTGGCAGCAATTCCGGATGGTCATAGACAATCACCCCTACCACGTCACCAGAACCGATGGTGTAACGACTGGGCTTGCCAAAGAGAGCTTCTACCTCCGGGGGAACGCCTTTGGGAGAGGCCTCAGCCAAAGTACGGACGAGTGCGAGAGAAATAGGTGTTACTTCTCCTTCGGGGGCTCCGTCGGGGAGATAGCGGAAATCATTAGGAAGTGATACGGCCGAGTCATACGGCTCCACCCCTCCCATGCCGGGTGCAATTGCGCAGCCCTGCAATATGAGTGTCGTTGCCAGCAACACCGAGTTCAAGATGTTTGTATTCTTTTTCAATTTCAACCCCCACGGAAAGTCAATTTTCGCCATCGTCAATTTCGAATTCGGGACAAGCCCTACCTCAACAAAACCCGAACCAAATGATTGGCTGGCCCAATGGGGTGCACATAGCGTCTTCTCAAAACGATCCTTGTCGCACGACTGATTGATTGTTGAACAACCCAGACCCCCAGGCGCATCTGCGCCTGGCCTCTGACGCGGTGGTCAGACAGCCTCCCTGTTTGGCTGTTGGTCAAGAGACCTGCGGGATTTCCCTCCCCCAGGCCAACCCGGCATTGTCGCTGCACGTGACGACTGCTATCCCGGCTTGTGAGTTGCAAAAGATTGTGTCCAACCCTTGCTCGACAGGTCGATCATAGGCGAGTCCTTTGGTCTCTCTCGTTTCAACACCCCCTTCCCAGCAAACCAATCTACTCGATGAAGAAGACTTTTTTATAACCTTCGTAGCATTGCCAAAGTGTTAGCGATCCCTACGTCGTTACCATTTTCCGTGGGGAAACGTTGCTCGACACCCACGAAAAACCTGGCTGAGAAGGCCGTCCGCGTGAATGTAAAGTTGCGAAAAAGTTCGCGCATCCCCCGCTTGAGGGAGTGCCAAGAGGCGAAGGCTTGCCTCAGTCCGAGCAGAACCGGAAACAACTAGCAACAAATTGGATTCCATCGGGTCACCGGGCGATCTGTCGCGCCGGCAGAAATCCAGATTCGATTCAGCTTTGTGAAGGACTTCATGAGGCTCAGGCACTGCGCCACGCGGAACACCCCAGCCTCCCGTGCATACTGGCGCCTCTCTCAACCCCAGTGCTCCCGCACCCTCCCAACCATGACCATCCTCAGCGAATTCAAGGAGTTTGCCGTCAAGGGCAATGTCGTCGACCTGGCGGTCGGCGTGATCATCGGCGCGGCCTTCGGCAAGATCGTCGACTCGCTCGTGGCCGACATCATCATGCCGGTCATCGGGCTGGTGTTCGGCAAGCTGGACTTCTCGAATCTCTACGTGGTGCTGGGCACGGCGCCGGCGGGTGTCGCCAATACCCTGGCGGACCTCAAGAAGGCCGGCGTGCCGGTGCTGGCGTACGGCAACTTCATCACCATCGTGGTCAACTTCGTGATCCTCGCCTTCATCATCTTCATGATGGTCAAGCAGATCAATCGCCTGCGCCGCACGGAAGAAGCCGCGCCGGCCGCTCCCGCCGCACCGCCCGAAGACGTCGTGCTGCTGCGCGAGATCCGCGACAGCCTCAAGCGCCCCTGAAACGCAGCGTGGCCCGGCACGGGTCACGCATCCCTCAGATACCGGCAAGCGCGCGCGCCATGCGCAACGCCTCGATCAGGCTCGACGCATCCGCGCGGCCGGTGCCCGCGATATCGAACGCCGTCCCGTGATCAGGACTGGTCCGCACCAGCGGCAGCCCGAGCGTGACGTTCACGCCCTTCTCCACGCCCAGGTACTTCACCGGGATCAGTCCCTGGTCGTGGTACATCGCCACCACCACGTCGAACTCGCCGCTATCGGCCACGCCGGGCCGCTTCGCGCGGGCACGCATGAAGACGGTATCGGGCGCATGCGGCCCATCAGCGGCGATGCCTTCGGCGCGCGCCGCGGCGATGGCCGGCACGATGATCTCTTGCTCCTCCGACCCGAAGAGTCCGCCCTCCCCGGCATGCGGATTGAGCCCCGCGACGCCGATACGCGGTGCGCGGCCCAGGGTGCGCGAGAGCGCATGGTGAGTGATGCGCAAGGTCTCGAGCACGCCATCGAAAATGACGGCCTCGATCGCCTGACGCAGCGACATGTGGATGCTGACGAGCACGGTGCGCAGCTCGTCGTTGGCCAGCATCATGCGCACGGGCACCTCGGCCACGCTGCGGCCCAGATGCGCGGCGGCCTCGGCCTGCAGCAGTTCGGTATGGCCCGGAAAGGGAAATCCTGCCGCCGACAACGCTTCCTTGTGCAAGGGCGCGGTGACGATGGCGGCGATCTCGCCGCGCAACGCGGCCCGCGCTGCCCAGACCACCGCGTCGCCCGCCGCGCGCCCAGCCTCGGCGCTGATGCGGCCATGGACCACACCCTGCGGCGGCGCGATCACCTGCAGCACAGGCACACAACCGGGCGGAACCTCGAGCGCCTCGGCCGATGAAGCAATTTCGACCACGGGCCATGCAAGGCGTCCTGGCTCCGACAAGGCTTGCAACGCCTCCCGCATCGCCCCCACATCACCCGCCACGAAGGCGCCACGCGTGGCCTCGGGTGCATCGCGAAACGCCTTGCCGATGATCTCGGGCCCGATGCCGGCCGGGTCACCGAGCGTGATGGCAACGGGCTTGCCGCTCGCGGAACCGGCGCTCGTCATGCCGGGTTGTCGATGTCGATGAACTCGTGCTGAAGCCCGAGCTGTGCAGCCACGTGTTCGGCCACGGCGGGCGCGCCATAGCGCTCGGTGGCATGGTGCCCGCAGGCCAGGAAGGCCACGCCCATCTCGCGCGCGTAGTGGGCCTGCGGCTCCGAGATCTCGCCGGTGATGAAGGCGTCGGCACCGGCCGCGATGGCGGCCTCGAAGTAGCCCTGCGCGCCGCCGGTGCACCAGGCGATGGTCTTGATCGGACGATGGGCGGTGTCGACCAGCGTCACGGGCCGCTTGAGCACCTTCTCGACGTGGACGGCGAGCGCCTTCGCGTTGGCCAGGGTCTCGCCGTCCTCGAGGCCGCCGAGAAAGCCCAGCTCCTGCTCGCCGAAGCGCCCGGCCGATCCGGGATGCGCCAGCAGGCCGAGCTGCAGGCCGAGCTGCGCGTTGTTGCCGAGCTCGGGATGCGCGTCGAGCGGCAGGTGGTAGGCGAAGAGGTTGACGTCGCGATTCAGCAGCAGCGCCAGCCGCTGCTTCATCCAGCCGGTGACGCGGCCGTCCTGGCCGCGCCAGAACAGACCGTGGTGGACGAAGATGGCATCGGCCTCGGCGCGGATCGCGGCCTCGATCAGCGCGCGGCTCGCGGTCACGCCCGAGACGATCTTGCGCACCGTGGTGCGGCCCTCGACCTGCAGGCCGTTCGGTCCGTAGTCCTTGAAGCGCTCGGGAGCGAGCAGCAGGTCGAATGCGTGAAGCAGTTCGTGGCGGGTGGTGCTCATCGCGACATTGTCGCGCCGCCGGCCGGCGCCACGCCAGCCCGCATGGGGTGGCCGTGGGCCGCCAGGGGGCAGAACGCGAGCACGAAGCCCAGCGCGGCCAGCACCGCCACGTAGTGCGCGGGCGCCATGGGGTCGTGCTGCAGCCAGAGCGTGAGGACCACCGGCGTGAGTCCGCCGAAGACGGCGTACGACATGTTGTAGGCGAACGAAACCCCGGTGAAGCGCACCGGCGCGGGGAAGGCGCGCACGCCGGCGATCGGCACGGTGGCGATGGTGCCCACGAACAGGCCCGTCAGCCCGTAGTGCCAGAACAGCGTGGCCGGCGTGCCGGGCAGGCCGGCGTAGAACAGGTAGGCGGTCACGAACAGGCCGCCCCAGCCGACCAGCATCACGGCGCGCGTGCCGATGCGGTCGCTGGCCCAGCCGGCGATCACGCAGCCGATGGTCAGCATGAGGGTGGCGAGTGCATTGGCCTCGAGCGCGAGCGCGGCCGGGATGTGGCGCACCTTCTGCAGGTAAGTGGGCGTGTAGAGCACGATCACCACGATCGCGGCCGACAGCACCCAGGTCTGCAGCGCGACGAACACGCTGGCGCCGCGGTGCTCGCGCAGCACGGTGCGCAGCGGCAGCTCGCGCGCCACGCTGCGGCGGTCGGCCAGTTCGCGGAACACCGGAGTCTCGTGCAGGAAGCGGCGCAGGTACACCGACACCAGCCCGAACACGCCGCCGAGGATGAAGGGGATGCGCCAGGCGAAGTCGCTCACCTGCTCGGGCGCGTAGTGCCGGTTGATGGCCACGGCCACCAGCGAGCCCAGCAGGATGCCGCCGGTGATGCCCGAGGTCAGCGTGCCGACGCCGAAGCCGTAGCGCTGCGCGGGCACGTGCTCGCCGACGAACACCCAGGCACCGGGCATCTCGCCGCCGATGGCCGCACCCTGCAGCACGCGCATGGCCAGCAGCAGCAGGGGCGCCGCCACGCCGATGCTGGCGTAGGTGGGCAGCAGGCCGATGACCAGCGTGGGCGCGGCCATCAGGAAGATCGACAGCGTGAACATGCGCTTGCGGCCGAGCAGGTCGCCGAAGTGCGCGATCACGATGCCGCCGACCGGCCGGGCCAGGTAGCCGGCCGCGAAGATGCCGAAGGTCTGCAGCTGGCGCAGCCAGTCGGGCATGTCGGCCGGGAAGAACAGCGCGCCCAGCACGGTGGCGAAGAAGACGTAGATGACGAAGTCGTAGAACTCGAGCGTGCCGCCGAGGGCGGACAGGGCGAGCGTCTTGTAGTCGCGGGCGTCGAGCGCGCGGGCCGGGGCCGGCGTGGTGCCGTCCGGGCTGGTGGCGTGTGAAGTCATGGCGGGCGGAGAGTCATGGCTGCGCACCGGGGCCGCAGGGCCGGATGGGAAGCGAAAGCGGTACGCCGACGAAAGCGCCGGGCCGCGTCCACCGGGTGGGCGGTGCGGCGGCGAAGGAGAGCCGGGTCGGCAGGGCCCCGATGCTAAGGGTTATCCCTTATAGGCACCTCGATCCTCCAGGAATCTCGACCGGCCGGCGCGGTCTTCGCCCTCTGCCGTTGAGAGACAATCTCCCGCAGCGCCGCGCTTCGCGGCCTTTCCCCCTCAGCGCCCTCGCCCTTTCGCGCCTTTTCACCAAGTTTTCATGAAACGCACCTGGCTGCTCTTCGCCCAAGCCGTGACCGTCCTGCTGGCGGCCTATTTCGTGGTCGCCACGCTCAAGCCCGAATGGATCAACCGGCGCACGACCTCGCTGGGCGGCGTGGTCTCGATCATCGAGGCACCTGCCAGCTCGACGCCCGGCGTGCCCGCGCCCGGCAGCCTGAGCGCCGCGGCCAAGAAGGCATCGCCGGCAGTCGTGAGCATCAACACCAGCAAGGCGGCGCAGCGCCATCCGCGCAGCAACGACCCCTGGTTCCGCTTCTTCTTCGGCGACCAGGACGACCAGCCCCAGGTCGGCCTGGGCAGCGGCGTGATCGTGAGCACCGACGGCTACATCCTCACCAACAACCACGTGGTCGAGGGCGCGGACGAGATCGAGGTCACGCTCAACGACAGCCGCCACGCGCGCGGCAAGGTGATCGGCACCGACCCCGACACCGACCTGGCCGTGCTCAAGATCGAGCTCGACAAGCTGCCGGTGATCGTGCTGGGCAGCTCCGACGAGCTGCAGGTGGGCGACCAGGTGCTGGCCATCGGCAATCCCTTCGGCGTCGGCCAGACCGTGACCAGCGGCATCGTCTCGGCGCTGGGCCGCAACCAGCTCGGCATCAACAACTTCGAGAACTTCATCCAGACCGACGCCGCCATCAACCCCGGCAACTCGGGCGGCGCGCTGATCGACGTCAACGGCAACCTGCTGGGCATCAACACCGCGATCTACTCGCGCTCGGGCGGCAGCATGGGCATCGGCTTCGCCATTCCCGTGTCGATGGCCAAGATCGTGCTCGAGGGCATCGTGAAGGAGGGCCAGGTGCGCCGCGGCTGGATCGGCGTCGAGCCGAGCGACCTCTCGCCCGAGCTGGCCGAGACCTTCGGCGTGAAGGCCGACGCCGGCGTGATCATCACCGGCGTGCTGCAGAACGGCCCGGCCGCCAAGGCCGGCATCCGCCCCGGCGACGTGATCACCGCGGTGGGCGACAAGAAGACCGACAGCGTGCAGGCGCTGCTGACCGCCGTGGCCGGCCTCAAGCCCGGCAGCACCGCGCGCTTCGCGCTGCAGCGCGGCAGCGACAAGATGGAACTGGATGTGATGCCGGGCCTGCGGCCGAAGAGCCCGGTGCGGCAGGTGCCGAACCAGAACGAGTGAACGGATGAGACGCGCGGGCCCCGGGTCCGCGTGACCATGAAAAAAGCGGCCGACGGGCCGCTTTTTCCTTGCCGGATCCGGAAGATCCTCGCCGCTCAGGGCGGCGTGGTCGACGAGGAATCCGCTTCCTCGTCCTCCGGCGACTTCGAGACGCGCGAGAAGTACTTGGCCCCGATGATCCCGACCTCGTACAGCACGCACATCGGGATCGCCAGTGCCAGCTGCGACACCACGTCGGGCGGCGTCAGCACGGCGGCCACGATGAAGGCCACGACGATGAAGTAGCCGCGGAAGGAGCGCAGCTTCTCGATGGTCACCATCTCGAAGCGCACCAGCAGCATCACGACGATCGGCACCTGGAAGGCGACGCCGAAGGCGAGATAGAGCGACAGGATGGCCTCGACGTACGAGGAGATGTCGGGCGTGGCCGCCACCGCGGCCGGCGTGAACTTCTGGATGAAGCCGAACATCTTGTCGAGCACGAACAGCTGCACGAAGGCGATGCCCGCATAGGCCAGCAGGCTGCCGAAGATGATCAGCGGCAGCGCGAAGCGCTTCTCGTGGGTGTAGAGGCCCGGCGCCACGAACATCCAGGCCTGGTACATGAGCCACGGCAGCGCGAGCAGCACCGCGGCCATCATCAGCACCTTGAGCGGCACGAAGAAGGGCGAGAACACGCCCACGGCGATCAGCTTGGCGTCGGGCGGCATGTGGGCGCGGATCGGCATCGCGATGATGTCGATCAAGCCGCCCGGGCCGGGCCAGACCGCCAGCAGGATGCCGGCGATCGCCATGCCGTAGACGCAATAGAGCAACCGGTCGCGCAGCTCGATCAGGTGCGCGACGAAAGGCTGCTCGGTGCCGGCGAGCTCGTCTTCTTTGTTCTTGGAGTCGGAATCAGCCATTGAGGAGATGGAAAGCGTGGGCTGCCGACGGGCGGCGCGCGTGGGAACGCTGGGTGGAGGGGGAAACGCGCCGCGCCGCTGCTAGCTGACCTTGTGCGGCCGGTAGCGCGCGACGCGCGCCGCGCCCGACAGTGCCTTGGTGCGCACGCCGTTGCGGGACTTGTACCACTGCGGCGTGGCGCCCTGCTTGAGGCGCCAGTTCTTGCGCGGATGCTTGTAGACCGGCACCACCGGTTCCGGTTCGGCCAGCGCCGAGAGGGTTTCGCCCGCGGGGGTGGAGAACTGCTTCTCGAGGTCGCTCACGCCCGAATGGATGTTCTGCTCCACGTCGCGCGCCGCGTCCTCGACGGTGGTCTTCATCTTGCGGAGCTCGTCGAGCTCCATCGAGCGGTTGACCTCTGCCTTGACGTCGTTGACGTAGCGTTGCGCCTTGCCGAGCAGGGTCCCGACGGTGCGCGCCACGCGCGGCAGCTTTTCGGGTCCGATGACGATCAGCGCCACGACGCCGATCAGCGCCATCTTCTCAATGCCGAGGTCCAGCACGTGTCGCCCGGATCAGGACTTGTGGCGTGCTTCGACGTCGATCGTCGGCTTGTCGGTGGCGGCCGACTGGCTCGTGACCTGGGCGGCCGGGCCGGTGGCGGTCGGCGCGTCGGTCGCGGAACCGTCCTTCATGCCGTCCTTGAAGCCCTTGACAGCACCGCCGAGGTCGGAACCCATGTTCCGAAGCTTCTTGGTACCGAAGATCATGACGACGACGAGCAGCACGATCAGCCAGTGCCAGATGGAAAAAGAACCCATGGAAGACTCCTAAGAATGTGCCGATTTTAGTCGCGGCGAATGTGACAAATTTACTTAACGGCTCAGCCGCGAAGCCAGGGGCGCGGACCGCCCATGACGTGGACATGGAGATGATGCACCTCCTGCCCCCCTTCGGTACCCGTGTTGACCACCACCCGGTAGCCGCCTTCGGGGTACGGATTGCAGCCCTGCTCGAGCGCCAGCCTGGGCGCCAGGGTCATGATCTTGCCCATCAGCGCCGCGTCGTCGGGCGTCAGTTGGGCCATCGAGGCGATGTGCTTCTTGGGCACCAGCATGAAATGCACGGGCGCCCAGGGCGCGATGTCGTGGAAGCCGAAGACGTCCTCGTCCTCGTAGACCTTGCGCGACGGGATCTTGCCCTCGACGATTTTGCAGAAGATGCAGTTCGGATCAGATGACATCGTTGGGTTCCATGGGACGGCCGTCGTTCATCCGGATCATGCCTTTCACGATCCGGTAGAGGAACCACAGCGAAATCAGGCTCCAGGCGATCCAGCCCGGGACGAAGAGCAGCAGCCAGAGCCACGAGGTGACGATGTACAGCAGCCCGGCCCAGAGCACCGAGCGGATGCGCCAGCTGAAGTGCGAGGCCTGCCAGGTGCCGGCCGCGTCGTCGCGCTTCACGAAGTCGATCACCAGCGCCACCAGCAGCAGCAGCACCGAGGCCTGGGCGCCCGGCACCACGGCGCCGATGGCGACGATCAGGTGCAGGATGTAGCTGACCCAGCCCCAGGTCTTGAGCGAGTCGTCGGGCTGAACGTTCACGATGTCGTTGGGCATGGCGATGTCCTTTCGGTCGTCAGAGTCATCCCTCGGCGCTCAGGCGGTCACTCGCTGGCGGCTTCGCGGGCCTGCACCTTGCGCAGTGCCTTTTCCTCGATGCCGCTGGTGCCTTCGCGCCGCTCGAGTTCGGCCACCACCTCGGCGGGCGTCAGGCCGTAGTGCGCGAGCGCCACCATGGTGTGGAACCAGAGGTCGGCCACCTCGTAGACCACCTTCGTGCGGTCGCCGCCGTGGTCGGCGTCCTTGGCTGCCATCACCACTTCGGTGGCTTCCTCGCCGATCTTCTTGAGGAAGGCGTCGGGGCCCTTGTGCAGCAGCCGCGCGACGTAGCTCTTCTCGGGGTCGCCGCCATTGGCGGGCAGGCGGCTTTCGATGACCGCGGCCAGGCGTGCGAGGGCGTCGTTGGTGTTCACGGTGCCGCTCATTTGTAGATCGATTCCGGGTCTTTCAAGACCGGCTCGGTCACGGTCCACTGGCCGTTCTCGTACTTGTTGAAGAAGCAGCTGTGGCGGCCGGTGTGGCAGGCGATGCCGGGCTCGTGGCCCAGTTGGGTGACCTTGAGCAGCACCACGTCGTTGTCGCAGTCGAGGCGGATCTCGTGCACGGTCTGCACGTGGCCCGATTCCTCGCCCTTGAACCAGAGCTTGCCGCGCGAGCGGCTGAAATACACCGCGCGGCCGAGTTCGGCGGTCTTCTCGAGCGCCTCACGGTTCATCCACGCGAACATCAGCACGTCGTTGGTGCCTTGTTCCTGGGCGATCACCGGCACTAGGCCGTTGGCGTCCCATTTCACTTCATCGAGCCAGATCATGGGCGGGATTGTCGGCGATCGGCCGGCCGCGACCGACGCCGAAGGGTCATTAAATCCGCACCGGGATGCCGCGCTCGGCCATCCGCGCCTTGGCCTCGCCGACCGTGTGCTCCCCGTAATGGAAGATGCTCGCCGCCAGCACGGCGTCCGCGCCGCCCTTCTGGATGCCGTCGGCCAGGTCGTCGAGGTTGCCCACGCCGCCCGAGGCGATCACCGGCACGTTGACGGCGTCGCTGACCGCGCGGGTGAGCGCCAGGTCGAAGCCGCTCTTGGTGCCGTCGCGATCCATGCTGGTCAGCAGGATCTCGCCGGCGCCGCGGCGCGCCATCTCGGTGGCCCATTCGACGGCGTCGAGGCCGGTGTTCTTGCGCCCGCCGTGGCTGTAGACGTCCCAGCCCGGGCCGCGGCCGGCCGCTTCCTCGGGCGTGCGACGCTTGGCGTCGATGGCGACCACGATGCACTGGGCGCCGTACTTGGCCGAGGCGTCGCTGATCACCTGCGGATTGGCGATGGCGGCCGAATTGAAGCTGGTCTTGTCGGCACCGGCATTGAGCAGCCGGCGCACGTCCTCGACGGTGCGCACGCCGCCGCCCACGGTCAGCGGAATGAAGACCTGCGAGGCGACCGACTCGATGATCGGCAGGATCAGGTCGCGGCCATCGCTGGTGGCGGTGATGTCGAGGAAGGTCAGCTCGTCGGCGCCCTGCGCGTTGTAGCGCGCGGCGATCTCGACCGGGTCGCCCGCGTCGCGCAGTTCGAGGAAGTTGACGCCCTTGACGACACGGCCGCCGGTGACGTCGAGGCAGGGAATGATGCGTTTGGCGAGCATGGTGGGGTAGCTGGGGTAACTTGGGGTCGCGGGAAGAAGCAGGAATCAGAGGACGCGCAACTGCTGCCAGCCCTGCCATTCGGCGCCGGGCGCGAGCTGCACGGGCTCGTCGATGCGCGCGGCCTCGACGCAGAGCATGTGGCGGTAACCGTCCTCGGGCATGTCGGCGAGTTTCGCACCGAGCGCGGCACCCGGGTTCCAGACCACGGTTTCGGTGCAGGTGGCGCCCTGGGCGATCTCGAGCGTGCCGCCGGGCTGCACCAGCCGCAGCGGCTCGGCGGGCGCAGCATAGACGCTGTCGAACTCGGATTTGAAGCGCAGCGCCGGCGCGGTTTCCACATGTCGGTCGTCGCGCACCGCATCCCATCGGTTGGCGCCTTGCAGGCCTTCGAGCCGGGCCTCGGCGATGTCGTCCACGGCCAGGTAGGTGTGCAGCGCAGCCGTGAAACCGAAGGGCCCGCCGCCGAGGTTGCGCAGGGTCAGCGCGGTGCGCAGCTGCCCAGCCTCGAGCGTGAAAGCGACCCGCGCCTCGAAGGCATGCGGCCACAGGGCCCGGGTGGCGTCGTCGTCGCGCAGCCGCAGGGTCAGCGCGCCCGATTCGGGATCCACGCCCTGGCTCTCCCAAGGCAGATTGCGCATGAAGCCATGTTTGGGGAGCATGCCGCGCTGGTTGAACTGCGGGCAGCAGATGGGCACGCCGCCGCGGATCGCGGTCTTGCCGTCGAACACGGCGCGCGGGCTCAGGTAGAGCCTCTCCCTGCCGTCGGCCGTGGTCCACGAGAGCAGATGCGCCCCGTGCAGGGCCACGGTGAGGGTGCTGCCGTCGGCACCGGTGGCGCGCAGCGCGGGCTGGCCGCGGAACTCGATCGAGCTGATGTGCATGTGAGGAATTGTAGGCAGCGCTCCGATCGCACCGTCTTCGCGCAACATCGGCGCCTCGCGCGGCACGGCCATGGGGCCTAAAGACTGCATGGTCAGGCCCCGATTGCAAGCCGGGGGCCTTCTTGGATACCCTGTGCCTGCAAAAAAATCGCTCACACAACCAAGCACAAGGGGAATCGAATGAAGAAGAAGTTGCCGATGGCGGCGTGGATCCTGATTGCCATGGTGCTCGGCATCATCCTCGGCTACATGATTTTCACGAGCTTCCCGGACAAGGGAACCGCCAAGGAGATCGCAGGCTACGTCTCGATCGTCTCGGACGTGTTCCTGCGCCTGATCAAGATGCTGATCGGGCCGCTGGTGTTCTCCACGCTCGTGGTCGGCATCGCGCACATGGGTGACGCCAAGTCGGTGGGCCGGGTGTTCGGCAAGGCCATCGGCTGGTTCCTCACGGCCTCGCTGATCTCGCTGGTGATCGGCCTGGTGATGGCCAACCTGCTCGAGCCCGGCGCCAACCTGGGCCTGCCGCTGCCCGACATCGGCGCCTCGGCGAACCTCGCGACCTCCAAGTTCACCTTCAAGGACTTCGTGAGCCACACGGTGCCGAAGTCCTTCATCGAGGCCATGGCCAACAACGAGATCCTGCAGATCGTGGTGTTCTCGATGTTCTTCGGCGTGGCGCTGGCCTCGCTCGGCGACAAGGCGAAGACGCTGGTCGCCGCCACCGAGGAACTCTCGCACGCGATGCTGAAGATCACGGGCTACGTGATGAAGCTCGCGCCGCTCGCGGTGCTGGCCGCCATGGCCGCCACGGTGGCGGTCAACGGGCTGGGCATCCTGATCAAGTTCGCGGTGTTCATGCGCGACTTCTACCTCGGCCTGTTCGTGCTGTGGGGCGTGCTGATCCTCGCGGGCTTCACCTTCCTCGGGCCGCGCGTGTTCAAGCTCTTGGTGCTGATCAAGGAAGCCTTCCTGCTCTCGTTCGCCACCGCCAGTTCGGAAGCCGCATACCCGAAGATCCTGCAGGCGCTCGACCGCTTCGGCGTCAAGCGCAAGATCTCGAGCTTCGTGATGCCGATGGGCTACTCGTTCAACCTCGACGGCTCGATGATGTACTGCACCTTCGCCGTGCTGTTCATCGCGCAGGCCTACAACATCCACATGCCGATCAGCACGCAGATCACGATGCTGCTGATCCTGATGCTCACCTCCAAGGGCATGGCCGGCGTGCCGCGCGCCTCGCTGGTGGTGATCGCCGCCACGCTCAACCACTTCGACATTCCCGAGGCCGGCCTGCTGCTGATCCTGGGCGTGGACACCTTCCTCGACATGGGCCGCTCGGCCACCAACGCGGTGGGCAACTCGATCGCCACCGCCGTGGTCGCCAAGTGGGAAGGCGAGCTGCTGCCGGAGAGCGAGGCCGAGCTCAACGCGGCCAAGCTCGACGAAGAGGCGGCCGCGACGCTCGCGCATCCGGCGCATGGCTGAGGCGATGCGCACCATGACGACGATGCTTGGCAGGGCCGGCCTGGCCTGCGCGGCCCTGTTGCTCGCGGCCGGCGCAGTACAGGCCCAGGAGCTGCTCACCGGCACGCTCGCCAAGGCGCGCGCCAGCGGCGCCATCACCATCGGCTACCGGGAATCCTCGGTGCCCTTCTCCTTCCTCAACACGCGCAAGGAACCGGTCGGCTACTCGATCGAGCTATGCCGCGAGCTGGTCACGGCGATCGGCAACGCGGTCGACCGCACGCTCGCGATCCAGTGGGAGCCGGTCACCTCCGACTCGCGCTTCGACGCGGTCACGAGCGGCAAGGTCGATCTCGAATGCGGCTCGACCACCAGCAACCTCGAGCGCCAGAAGCGCGTGAGCTTCTCGCCGACGATCTTCGTCTCGGGCACCAAGGTGCTGGTGAAGAAGGGCACGCCGATCGCCTCGTTCCGCGACCTTGCCGGCCGCAAGGTGGCGGTGACGGCGGGCACCACCAACGAGAAGACGCTGCGCGATCTCTCCGAGAAGTTCAAGCTCGGCATCCAGCTGCAGGTGGCGCGCGACCATGCCGAGTCCTTCGCTCTCGTGAAGAGCGGCCAGGCCGATGCCTTCGCGACCGACGACGTGCTGCTCTACGGCCTGATCGCGCAGGAGAACGCCAAGGCCGACTACCGCGTGGTCGGCGACTTCCTCTCCTACGACCCCTACGGGATCATGTACCGCAAGGGCGACCCGCAGCTCGCGAAGGTGATCAACGACAGCTTCCAGGTCCTGGCCGAGGACGGCGAGATCGAGCGCCAGTACAAGCGCTGGTTCCTGCGCAAGCTGCCCACGGGTGCCAGCCTCGACCTGCCGATGAGCGCGCAACTCGAGACGATCATCAAGACGATGTCGGTGAAGGCCGAGTAGCCGGGGCCGCTTTCAGCGCGCCGGCCACTCCCAGCGCGGGATCTCGCTCATGTCGAGGTTCGCAATGCGGGTCTCGCCCAGGCGCTTCTCGAGCACCACCGACTGCAGTTCGACCCCGCCCGCGGCCCCCTCCTCGAGCGCAGCGATCAGCCGCGAGGCGTGCGACACCACGATCACCTGCGACTCGCGCGCCGCATGCGCGATCAGCCGGCCGAGCGCGGGCAGCAGGTCGGGATGCAGGCTGGTCTCGGGCTCGTTGAGCACCAGCAGCGCGGGCGGCCGTGGCGTCAGCAGCGCCGCGATCCACAGCAGGTAGCGCAGGGTGCCGTCGGACAGCTCGGCGGCGGTCAGCGCGCGCAGCAGGCCGTGCTGGTGCATCAGGGTCTGGAAGCGGTCGCCTGCGGCATCGATCTCGATGCGCGCGCCCGGGAAGGCATCGTCCACGGCGCGATCGAGCGCCTCACCGTCGCCGATCTCGCGGATGGTCTGCAGCGCGGCGGCGAGGTCGGCGCCGTCATTGGCCAGCACCGGCGTGCGGGTGCCGAGCTGCGGTTGGCGCGCCGGCGCCTCGGCATCCGAGCGGAAGTGATCGTAGAAGCGCCAGGAGCGCATCTGCTCGCGCAGGGTGAGCATCTCGGGCGCATCGCGCGGATCGGCATGCTCGGTCATCATGCTCGCGAAGGGCGGGATCGGCCGGCCCACCGGCTGCCAGCCACGACCGTCGCGCAACCGCAGCGAGGCACCCTTGCGGTCGACCAGCTGCGTGGACGGCCGCAGCAGCGGGCCGCTCCAGATGGCCTCGCGCTTGATCTCGGGATCGCGCGAGAAGGCGGTCGAGGGAATCGGCGGCGGCAGGCCGATGTCGATCGCGTAGCCGAAGTCTTCGGTGCTGGCGCCTGCGAAGCCCAGCTTCAGCGCGACCGGTTCGCTGCGCGTGGTGCCTTGCACCGGCATCTCGCCGCGCAGCATGGCGGCCGAGAAGCGCTCGGGCCCGGCCCACAGCGTGGAGGACAGGCCGCCCTCGCGCACCAGCGAACGGATCGCGCCGCCATTGGCGATCTCGGCCAGCAGGCGCATGGCGCGGTAGACGCTCGATTTGCCGCTGCCGTTGGGCCCGGTGACCACGGTGAGCCGCGCGAGCGGCACCGTGAGCTGGCGCAGCGAGCGGTAGTTGGCAATGGCGAGCGCGGACAGCACGCGCCGCCAGGCCCTCTCAGGCGCCGGCCAGTTCGTCGGCGCGCGCCTGCGCCTGTCCGAAGTCGAGGTCGCCCGAGTAGATGGCGCGGCCGCAGATCACGCCTTCGACGCCTTCGGATTCGACCGCGCAGAGCTGATCGATGTCGGCCATGTTCGACAGTCCGCCCGAGGCGATCACCGGAATGGACAGCACGCGCGCGAGCTTGACCGTGGCCTCGATGTTGATGCCCGACAACATGCCGTCGCGGCCGATGTCGGTGTAGATGATCGATTCGACGCCGTAGTCCTCGAACTTCTTGCCCAGGTCGGCCACCTCGTGGCCCGTGAGCTTGCTCCAGCCGTCGGTGGCGACCTTGCCGTCCTTGGCGTCGAGGCCGACGATGATGTGGCCGCCGAAGGCGCTGCAGGCGTCCTTGAGGAAGCCCGGGTTCTTGACCGCGGCGGTGCCGATGATCACGTAGCGCAGGCCGTCGTCGATGTAGCGCTCGATGGTGTCGAGGTCGCGGATGCCGCCGCCGAGCTGCACCGGGATGTCGTCGCCGACCTCCTTCAGGATCGCCTTGATCGCCGCGTGGTTCTGCGGCTTGCCCGCGAAGGCCCCGTTCAGGTCGACCAGGTGCAGGCGCCGGGCACCGGCCTCGACCCATTTGCGCGCCATGGCGGCAGGATCTTCGCTGAAGATGGTGGACTGTTCCATGTCGCCTTGTTTCAGGCGTACGCAATGGCCGTCTTTGAGGTCGATCGCTGGGATGAGGAGCATGAAAGTGACGCGAGAGTGCAACGAAAGGGCGCCGGCCGGCGGCGCCCGGTCAGGGGAACGAAGTGTTCAGGGATTCCAGTGGAGGAAGTTTCGGTAGAGCTGCAACCCGTGGTCCGCACTCTTCTCCGGGTGGAACTGGGTGGCAAAAATGTTATCGCGTGCGATGGCGGCGGTAAAGCATGCCCCGTATTCGGCTTCGCCCACGCTGTGCCGCGCATCGACCGGCCGCGCATAGAAGCTGTGCACGAAATAGAAGTAGCTGCCGTCGGGCACCCCGGCCCACACGGCGTGCGGCTGCGCCTGGCGCACCTGGTTCCAGCCCATCTGCGGCACCTTGAAACGGCTGCCGTCGGGCTGCAGCTGCCCTTCGAGCTCGAAGCGGACCACCTCGCCCGGGATCAGGCCGAGCCCGTCGGTCGGCCCCTCGTCGCTGCGCGACAGCAGCATCTGCATGCCCACGCAGACGCCGAACAGCGGCTTGCTCGCCGCGGCCTCGAGCACCGATTCGAGCAAGCCCGAATCGCGCAGCTCGCGCATGCAGTCGGGCATGGCGCCCTGCCCCGGCAGCACCACGCGCGTGGCCTTGCGCACCACCTCGGGATCGGAGGTCACGAACACCTCCACGCCGACCTGGTCGGCGGCATGGCGCACCGCCTGCGCGACGGAGTGCAGATTGCCCATGCCGTAGTCCACCACGGCGACGGTGTTGGCGTTGTTTGCTACAGTTTTCATAGCTTCAATGACAGGCGGAGCGTGCGATGGCACGCTGTTCCGCTTGCAGGATCAGAGCGAGCCCTTGGTCGAGGGGATGACGCCGGCCGAACGCGGATCGAGCTCGAGCGCGGCGCGCAGGGCGCGGGCGAAGGCCTTGAACACGGTCTCGCACTGGTGGTGCGCGTTGACGCCCTTGAGGTTGTCGATGTGCAGCGTGACGAAGGCGTGGTTCACGAAACCCTGGAAGAACTCGTAGGTGAGCTGGCTGTCGAAGGCGCCGATCATCCCGCTGGTGAAGGGCACGTGCATCTCGAGGCCGGGCCGGCCCGAGAAGTCGATGACCACGCGGCTGAGCGCCTCGTCGAGCGGCACGTAGGCATGGCCGTAGCGGCGGATGCCCTTCTTGTCGCCCACGGCCTTGGCCACGGCCTGGCCCAGCGTGATGCCCACGTCTTCCACCGTGTGGTGGCCGTCGATGTGCAGGTCGCCCTGGCAGTCGATCTCGAGGTCGATCAGCCCATGGCGGGCGATCTGGTCGAGCATGTGGTCGAAGAAGCCGATGCCGGTGGCCAGCTTGGCGCGGCCGGTGCCGTCGAGGTTGACGCTGACGGTGATCTTCGTCTCGGCGGTGTTGCGCGCGACCGTGGCGGTGCGCGCGGCGAGGGCGTCGGGGGTGGCCGCGGGAGCGGCTTGGGGGGTGGTCATAGTGAGGCTTCGAGCGCCGCGAGCATCCTGGCATTCTCGTCGGCCGTTCCGACGGTCAGGCGCAGGCAGTTCGCGAGCAGTTCGTGCATTTTAGAAACGTTCTTCACCAGCACCCCGCGCGCCTTCATGCCGTCGAAGGTGCGGGAAGCATCGGGCACGCGCAGCAGGATCATGTTGGCATCGCTGGGCCAGACCTTGACGCCCGGCAGCCGGCCGAGCCCCATCATCAGCCGCTCGCGCTCCTCGCGGATCTGCCTGGCCTGGGCCTCGAACACCTCGGCATGCTCGAGCGCGAACAGCGCGCACTCGCAGTTCAGCACGCTGACGTTGTAGGGCGGGCGCACCTTGTCGATCTCGGCGATCAGCGCGGCCGGGCCCATCAGGTAGCCCAGCCGGATGCCGGCCAGGCCGAACTTGCTGAGGGTGCGCATCAGCAGCACGTGGCGGTGCTTCGCGAGCCGGTCGATGTAGCTGCGCGCGGCGAAGGGCTGGTAGGCCTCGTCGATCACCACCAGGCCGCCCTGCGCACCCTGGGCCTCGACGATCTTCTCGAGCACCGCGTCGTCCCAGAGGTTGGCGGTCGGGTTGTTCGGATAGGCCAGGTAGACGATGGCCGGCTTCTCGTGCGCGATCGCGGCCAGCATGGCGGCCTCGTCGAGCTCGAAGTCGGCCGTGAGCGGCACGCCCACGAAGCGCAGGCCCTGGAGCTGGGCGCTCATGGCGTACATGACGAAGCCCGGCAGCGGTGCCAGCACGCTGGCGCCCGGCAGGTCGCAGGCGATCGCGAGCAGCGAGATCAGCTCGTCCGAGCCGTTGCCCAGCACCAGCGAGAAGCCCTCGGGCAGGCGCGCCTGCGCGGCCAGCGCGCGCTGCAGGTCGGCGCCGCGCTCGCCCGGGTAGCGGTTGAGCGCCAGCGCGCCGAGCCGCGCGCCGAGCTCGGCCTGCAGCGCGGGCGGCAGGCCGAAGGGGTTCTCCATCGCGTCGAGCTTGACCAGGCCGCGCGCGTCCTGCACGGCGTAGGCATGCATGGCGCGCACGTCAGCGCGGATGCGCTGGAGCGCGGGGACGGGGGCGGAGGTGTCGGACATCGGGGACTCGGAGGAAAGAACGTTCGTGGAAGAAAGAAAGGTCAGGACGCGCAGCGGAAGCTGTTCTGCAGCGCCGCCGACAGCACCATCTGCACCGGCATGTCGGCCTCGTAGAGTTCGGCGTTGCGCTTGAGCTCGGCCTCGAACAGCGAGCGCGCCATCGAGGGCTCGAGCCGGCGGCCGTCGACGCAGAACAACGGCTTCTGGCCCGTGCGGCGCGCGGCGTCGCCGGCCTCGCGCAGGCCTTCGAGCACGCCCACGAGGTAGTAGCTGGCGTAGGCCTTGCCCTCCTTCTTCTCCTTCACCTCGAGGGTGTGGAACTCGCGGATGCTCATGGCCTGCACGCCCAGGCTGGCCGCGGCCAGCGCGAGCAGCAGACAGAGACGCACGCGATGCATGGCGGGGCTCACTTCGCGTAGCGCGGCGGCGGCGCATAGCCGGTCGCGCCGTCGGCCGGGAAGGCATTGGGCTGCGCGGCATCGGGGCCGCGGCGCGGACGGCGCGGGGCGTCGGGCTGCGCGATCTCGAACAGCGCGGCGCCGAGGATGCCGATGTTGCGCGCGTCGCCGGCCTCGGTATTGGCGGCATAGGCGCGGCCCGGCGTGGCGAAGCGGAAGGCCGCGACCTCGGACTGGCTCTTGCGGAAGCCCTCGATGTCGAGCACCTGCAGCGGACGCAGCACGTAGCCGCCGTTGCGCAGGCTGCCGGGCTTGCCGTTGAGCACGTCGAGACCGTCGACCGTGGCGATCACCTCGTAGCTGCGGTCGCTGAGGTTGCGAAAGCGCAGCGTGTAACGCGCACCCTCGGCGCCCGCGAGGCGGAAGCTCTCGTCGCCACCGCTGCCGCGGCGCGCGCGCTGCAGCGGGATCGCGCGGCCCGATTCGTCGATCACCGACCATTCGACATCGCCCTGCGCCAGCTGCAGGTTGAGCCGGCGCTCGGGGTTGGCACCGACGCCGCGGCGCACGCTGGCGGCGTCGTTGTAGCCGATGGAAGCGACCTCGTCGGGCTGGTCGG
>NZ_JBZAYE010000199.1:0-11511 GCF_058244205.1 Variovorax sp. 20P10.2.4 | reverse complement strand
CGTCGTAGCCGCCGCCCGCCGGGGCGCCCTGGCCCTGACGGCTGCCGAGCATCTGCATCTGGTCGACGCGGATGTCGGTGGCGTACTTCTCGACGCCGTCCTTGTCGGTGTACTTGCGCGTGCGGATCTGGCCTTCGACGTAGATCTGCGAGCCCTTGCGCAGGTACTGCGCGGCGATTTCGGCCAGGCGGCCGTTGAACACGAGACGGTGCCACTCGGTGGCTTCGCGCATCTCGCCGCTTTGCTTGTCCTTCCACTTGTCGGTGGTCGCGAGGGTCGCGTTGCAGACCTGGTCGCCGCTCGGGAAGGTACGGGTTTCGGGATCGCGGCCGAGGTTGCCGACGAGGATGACTTTGTTGACCGATGCCATGTGCGCTGCCCCTGATGAATGAGTAAGAGGAGGTTTGAAGGAAAAAGAAGGACACGCATTGTGCCCGATGGGCCGGACGACGCGGCCTCCGCTGGCACGGCGCGCGCCTACCGCGCGGCAGAATGGCCGGCTGGACCGATGAATCACGAGCCCGACTTCCTGCAGAACCTGCGCGCCGAGTTTTCGGGCTGGCGCCTGTGGATCGACCGCGCCATCGTGCTCGGCTACGCGGTGCTCGCGGGCCTGTTCGTGGTGGGCTTCACGCACGCGGCCGAATGGGCCTTCGCGCTGTTCGAGGGCCTGTTCCGGCGCCATCCCTGGGCCGTGCTGCTGTGGACGCCGGCGCTCACGGCCGCCATCGTCTGGGCCACGCGGCGCTGGTTTCCGGGCGCGGCGGGCTCGGGAATCCCGCAGATCAAGGCCGCGCTCGATCCCGATCTGCCTTCCGAGCGGCGCGGCCTGTTCGCCTCGCTGCGGCTGACGCTGGCCAAGATCGGGCTCGGCGCCGCGGGCTTCGCGGCCGGCCTGTCGGTGGGACGCGAAGGGCCGTCGGTGCAGGTGGCGGCCGGCGTGATGCAGCACGCCAGGCGCTGGCTGTCGCCCGGCAGCACGATCGACATGCGCGCGCTGCTGGTGGCCGGCGGCGCGGCCGGCATCGCGGCCGCGTTCAACGCACCGCTCGCGGGCGTGGTGTTCGCCATCGAGGAGCTCTCGGGCCGGCTCGAGGCGCGCGCCAGCGGCGTGATCATCACCGGCATCGTGCTCGCGGGGCTGGTGGCGGTGTCGGCCTTCGGCAACCTCAGCTATTTCGGCGTGATCCGCGTGCCGCACCTCGACTGGAGCCTGCTCGGCCCGGGCCTGGCCGTGGCGCTGCTCAGCGGCGTGGCGGGCGGGCTGTTCGCGCGCCTGCTGATCGCCTCGCTGACCGGCGCGCCGCAGCGCCTGAACCACTGGCGCCGGCGCTATCCGGTGCGCTTCGCGGCCGCCTGCGGGCTGGCCGTGGCCGTCATCGGGCTGGCCACGGGCGGCGTCACCTACGGCGCGGGCTCGGAGGCGGTCAAGCGGATGCTGCATGGCGAGGCCCCGCTCTCGCCGCTCTACACGCTGCTGAAGTTCATCGCCACCTGGCTCACGGCCTGGAGCGGTGCGCCCGGCGGCATCTTCGCGCCCTCGCTGTCGATCGGCGCCGGCATCGGCGACGCCATCGCGCGACTCGCGAGCCCCGAGTTCGGGCCGGCGCTGATCGCGCTGGGCATGGCCGGCTTCCTGGCCGCGGTCACGCAGGCGCCGCTGACGGCCTTCATCATCGTGATGGAGATGGTCGACGGCCATGCCATGGTGTTGAGCCTGATGGCCTCGGCCATGCTCGCGAGCCTGGTCTCGCGCATGATCAGCCGGCCGCTCTACGAGACGCTGGCCGAGCACATGGTGGGCGTGGCCACCGGGCGGCTCGCGGCGCAGCCGCAGGAGCCCGTCGCCCGCGAAGAACCGCCCCGCTCGCCATGACATCCCGGGCGGTCTATCATGTCCGGTTGCCCTCGGACGATCGCCCCTTGAATTCAAAAGCCACCGAAGACACTGCGCAAGCAGAAGCCGAACGCGAAAGCGAAAGCGAGCGCGACGCCCAACGCGAAGCCTACCTGGGCGCCGTACTCGCCCAGCAGCGCATCAGCATCCGCGGCGCGCGCACCCACAACCTCAAGAACGTCGACCTCGACATCCCGCGCAACAAGCTGGTGGTGATCACCGGCCTGTCGGGCTCGGGCAAGTCGAGCCTGGCCTTCGACACGCTCTATGCCGAGGGCCAGCGGCGCTACGTCGAGAGCCTGTCGGCCTATGCGCGGCAGTTCCTGCAGCTGATGGACAAGCCCGACGTCGACGTGATCGAGGGCCTGTCGCCCGCGATCAGCATCGAGCAGAAGGCCACCAGCCACAACCCGCGCTCCACCGTGGGCACGGTGACCGAGATCCACGACTACCTGCGCCTGCTCTATGCGCGCGCGGGCACGCCCTTCTGCCCCGACCACCACCTGCCGCTGCAGGCGCAGACCGTCTCGCAGATGGTCGACGCGACCCTGGGCCTGGGCGAGGAGCCGCGATTGATGATCCTCGCGCCGGTGGCGCGCGAGAAGAAGGGCGAGTTCGTCGAGCTGTTCGCCGAGATGCAGGCCGCGGGCTACATCCGCTTCCGCGTCGACGGCCAGACCTACGAATACAACGACCTGCCCAAGCTCAAGAAGACCGAGAAGCACGACATCGACGTGGTGATCGACCGGCTGCGCGCGCGCCCCGACATGCAGCAGCGCCTGGCCGAGAGCTTCGAGGCCGCGCTGCGCCTGGCCGAGGGCCGCGCGTTGGTGCTCGAGCTCGGCGGCGAGGGCCAGCCCGACCGCGAGCACCTGTTCAACGCCAAGTTCTCCTGCCCGATCTGCCACTACTCGCTGGCCGAGCTCGAGCCGCGGCTGTTCTCGTTCAACTCGCCCGTGGGCGCCTGCCCGAGCTGCGACGGCCTGGGCCACAGCGAGGTGTTCGACGCGGCGCGCGTGGTGGCCTTCCCCTCGCTGTCGCTGGCCAGCGGCGCGATCAAGGGCTGGGACCGCCGCAACGGCTACTACTTCAGCATGATCGAGAGCGTCGCGAAGCACTACAAGTTCGACGTCGACGCGCCCTTCGAATCGCTGCCGGCCTCGGTGCAGCAGGTGCTGCTGCACGGCTCCGCGGGCGAGGAGATCAAGTTCAACTACACCATGGAGTCGGGCAACTTCGCGGGCAAGAAGCTCACGAAGAAGCATCCCTTCGAGGGGATCATCCCGAACATGGCGCGGCGCTACCGCGAGACCGATTCGGTGATGGTGCGCGAGGACCTCGCGCGCTACCGCAGCTTCCAGCCCTGCCCCGAATGCGGCGGCTCGCGGCTGCGGCGCGAGGCGCGCAACGTGTTCCTGGTCGACGAGTCGGCACGCCCGGCCGATGCCGAGCCGGCGTCGGGCCGCCCCAAGGCGGCGAGCGCCCCCTCGGGGGGCAGCGAGGACACGCCAGTGCCGAGCGTGGGGGCCACACAACCGCCGCGCATGGCGATCTTCGAACTGAGCCGCCTGACCCTGCGCGACAGCCTCTCGTGGTTCCAGCGCCTGCAGCTGCGCGGCGCCAAGGCCGAGATCGCCGACAAGGTGGTGCGCGAGATCGGCCTGCGCCTCAAGTTTCTCAACGACGTGGGCCTCAACTACCTGAGCCTGGACCGCAGCGCCGAGACGCTGTCGGGCGGCGAGGCGCAGCGCATCCGCCTCGCCTCGCAGATCGGCTCGGGCCTGACCGGCGTGATGTACGTGCTCGACGAGCCCAGCATCGGCCTGCACCAGCGCGACAACGACCGCCTGATCGGCACGCTCAAGCATCTGCGCGACATCGGCAACAGCGTGATCGTGGTCGAGCACGACGAGGACATGATCCACGCCGCCGACCACGTGATCGACATGGGCCCGGGCGCCGGCGTGCACGGCGGCCGCGTGATGGCGCAGGGCAGCTTCGCGCAGGTGGCGGCCAACCCCGAGTCGCTGACCGGCCAGTACCTGTCGGGCGCGAAGAAGATCGAGGTGCCGAAACGCCGCACGCCCTGGCTGCCGGTGGTGAAGAAGGAGGTGCCGGCCGAGCCGCGCAAGGCCTCGCGCTTTCCGCAGAGCCCCGCGGCCGAGCGCCGCGCCGCGCGCGAGGCCGCGCACCTCGCCTCGCAGACCGCGCTGCAGGAGATCCGCGTGGTCGGCGCCAGCGGCAACAACCTCAAGAACGTGAGCGTGGCCTTTCCGGTCGGCCTGCTGACCTGCGTCACCGGCGTCTCGGGCTCGGGCAAGTCCACGCTGGTCAACGACACGCTCTACAGCGCCGTCGCGCGCACGCTCTACCGCGCCCACGAGGAGCCCGCGCCGCACGAGGCGGTCGAAGGCATCGAGTACTTCGACAAGGTCATCAACGTCGACCAGAGCCCGATCGGCCGCACGCCGCGCAGCAACCCGGCCACCTACACGGGCCTGTTCACGCCGATCCGCGAGCTGATGGCCGAGACCAACACCGCGCGCGAGCGCGGCTACGGGCCCGGCCGCTTCAGTTTCAACGTGGCGGGCGGGCGCTGCGAGGCCTGCCAGGGCGACGGCGTGGTGAAGGTCGAGATGCACTTCCTGCCCGACGTCTACGTGCCCTGCGAGGTCTGCCACGGCCAGCGCTACAACCGCGAGACGCTCGAGGTCCAGTACAAGGGCCGCAACATCGCGCAGATCCTCGACATGACGGTCGAGGTCGCGCACGAGTTCCTGAAGGCCGTGCCGACCATCGAGCGCAAGCTGCGCACCCTGCTCGACGTGGGCCTGAGCTACATCAAGCTCGGCCAGTCGGCCACCACGCTGTCCGGCGGCGAGGCGCAGCGCGTGAAGCTCGCGCTCGAGCTCAGCAAGCGCGACACCGGGCGCACGCTCTACATCCTCGACGAGCCGACCACCGGCCTGCACTTCGCCGACATCGAGCTGCTGCTCAAGGTGCTGCACCAGTTGCGCGACGCGGGCAACACCATCGTCGTGATCGAGCACAACCTCGACGTCATCAAGACCGCCGACTGGCTGATCGACATGGGCCCCGAGGGCGGTGCCGGCGGCGGCACGGTGGTGGGCGCGGGCACGCCGGAGGACCTGGCGGCGAACGAGGCGAGCCATACGGGGCATTACCTCAAGCGGCTGCTGCCGGGCTGATACGAAGGGCTCCGGGAGCCCCTTCGCCTATTCGTCGCCTATTCGCTCAGCAGGCCGCGTTGCCCGTTGTCGAACCAGGCCGAATCGAAGCCATCGGCCAGCAGGATCGGCTGCACGGCACAGGTGCCCGCCGCATTCAGCCTGCGAAGGTACTTCACCAGCGTATGCGCATCCTCGGTGAGGATGTGCGTCAGCGATTCGCAGATGGCCTGGGCGATCAGCTTGATGTCGTCCTTGACGGCGCTTCGATCGTCCGTGGCGTCCCGTGCCAGCCCGCGCATCAGCAAGCCCGCGGTCATCGCGTGGTCGATGTTGAAAGGGAGCACCTCGAAGTTGCGCAAGGGCAGATCGGTCACGGCCTGCTTGACCTGGAACTCCGATGCGGCGATGGCCGAGAGGTACAGCGGCACGCCGCGTTTGAGCGCTTCGCGCAGATAGCCGACCGCCGCCGGGTGATGCGCGCGTGCGGGGTCGGCAAGCGAGATCAGGTAGCTCGTGTCGAGCAGGATGGCGCTCACGCCTTGCTTCCCCGCAACTCGTCGACCCACGCACCGGCATCGGGCACGTCGCGCCATGCCTTCGCCCCCCGCTGGGTCAGGCGATCGAGCTCCTTCTCGTCGAGCCGGCTTTCGTGCTCGACGAATTCGAGCAGCCTCGCGTTCCGGTACTCGCGCGTCATGACGTTGTATTCGGCGACGATCCGGATCATGGCGGGCTTGTAGAGGCGGTTGACCTTCTCGTCCCGCAGCATCTCGCGGGCTGCATCGACCAGCAAGGTCTTGCCGTCCGGCAGGCGAATGTGGGCATTGGGCTTGGTGTGCCCGCCCATGTCCTCGATCTCGCCACGCACATAGCGCTCGACGCGCACCCATTGGTCCGCGTCGTCGGCCCTGAAGTCCGATTCGCTGTCGATCACGATGGCGGCGGACAGGAAATCCGCCGCGATGCTCACGCGCCAGCGGCGGCCGCCGCGCGCACTCTTCTGCCAGCGCTCGACCACGGCGCGGCGCTTCGCCGCGATGCCTTCCATCTGCTGGCTGCCCGCGAGTCTTCGCAGGTCGTTCATCAGCACCGGGTTGGCCGTCGGTGCCGTGCGAATGGCCAGCGAGCCTTTCTCGACGGAGACATCCAGCGCACTGGTGTCGACATCATTGCCATCGCCACGCAGGAACTCGTCGACGTCCCTGGCAAAGCCGCGCAACACGGACAGCGGCACCCGCTCCGGCGAGATTTCGTATCCGGCCGACTCGTCGTGCAAAGCTATCAGCAAGGCTTGCGCTTCCATCGGGCCATTCTAGGTGTCGAGGTCATTTCGTTGTAGAGGAGGCCCACTGCATCTTCCTCGGCCCCAGGCACGAAACCACGGTCCGCGCCACAATCGCGCCCCATGCCTTCCTTCACCCCGCGCCAGTTCGTCATCCTCGTCCTGCTGACCCTCGCCTGGGGCCTCAACTGGCCGGTGATGAAGCTCGGCGTGGCGGACTATCCGCCGCTGGCCTTCCGCGCGATCTCGATCTGGCTCGGGCTGCCGGTGCTGGGCCTGGCGCTGGCGTGGATGAAGGTGCCGTTCCGCGTGCCGCGCGGCGCCTGGCCCGAGCTGCTGTGGCTGGGCGCCACCAACATGTTCGTCTGGCACGCCTGCATCATCCTCGCGGTGAAGGCGCTGTCGGGCGGGCGCGCGGCCATCCTCGGCTACACCATGCCGGTGTTCTCGGCCGTGATCGGCGCGCTGCTGTTCTCGGCCGCGCTCTCGCGCCGTGCCTGGACCGGCGTGGGCGCCTGCGCGATCGGCGTGGGCCTGCTGCTGTGGCACGAGCTCACCGACCTCGCGGGACGGCCCGGCTATGTCGCGCTCGCACTCGTGGCCGCGGCCACCTGGGCGCTGGGCACGCAGCTGCTGCGCCACACGCGCATCGGGCTGCCGACGCTCACGCTCTCGTTCTGGATGACGGCGCTCACCGCGGTGGTGATGACGGTGCTGTCGGCGCTGTTCGAGCGCGACCAGTGGCGCTGGCCCGGCAGCGTGACCTGGGGCGCGATCCTCTACAACGCGGTGCTGATCTTCGGCTTCGCGCACGCCGCGTGGTTCTATCTCGCGCGCGGGCTGCCGCCCGTGGCCTCCACGCTCAGCGTGATGTTCATCCCGGTGCTCGGCGTGTTCAGCGGCGCGGTGTGGCTCGGCGAGGCGGTGCACTGGCAGGACTGGGTGGCGGTGGCGCTGATGGTGGTGGCGATCGCCTCGGTGCTGTGGCCCTCGCGCGCCGCGAGGACCTGAGCCGCCGCCGCTGCGCGCGCATGACCCGCGAGGTCATGGACCCGGTGCAGTCGATGCAGGACAGTACGTCCAGGCATCAACCACTGGAGAAAGCACCATGAACGGCTTCAACATCCTCCCCCTCGCGGTCGCCCTGCTGATCGGCATCGCGGCACTGGGCTCGTGCATCGGCATCGCGCTGGTCGGGCAGAAGTTCCTCGAAGGAACGACGCGCCAGCCCGAAATGGTCGACACGCTGCAGACCAAGTTCTTCCTGGTCGCGGGTGTGACCGACGGGGCCTTCATCATCGCCACCGGCATCGGCCTGTGGTTCGCGACGGCCAGCCCCTTCGGCTGATCGGCGCAAAAGAAGCGGCGCACCACGCAGGCGCCGCGCCCTCTTCGAGGGCATCGCAGGCGGCATCGATCCGGGTCGATGCCGCTTCTTTTTTGGGGACATCGGGGCCGCGCACGAGGCGGCCACTGGCACCATTCGTGCTAGCACGGTTGACACCGAATTGTTTACGGCTAAAGTATTTAGCTATCAACGGTTCGACGCCGTTTCACCCCCATCCCTGCCGGAGAATCCGATGAGCCAACCGTCCCCGAAATCGTCCGCGCTGCCGCGCACCCTGCTTTCGCTGCTGCTGTGCGGCGCCGCGGCCTCGGCCCTGGCCGCGCCGGTCAAGGTCGGCCTCGCGCTCGACATCTCGGGCCCGTTCGCGGCGCTGGGCGCCGAGGCGCGCGACGGCTTCGCGCTCGGCATCAAGCAGCTGGGCGGCAAGCTCGGCGGGCAGGAGGTGGAGTTCGTGCAGGCCGACATGGCCGGCAGCCCCGACCAGGCCAAGCAGCTGGTCGACCGCATGATCCAGCGCGACAAGATCGACATCTTCAGCGGCCCGATCGGCTCCAACGTGGCGCTGGCCGTCGGCCCGACACTGTTCAACGCCAAGGTGCCCTACCTCTCGGCCAATGCCGGCCCGAGCCAGTTCGCGGGCGCGCAGTGCAATGCCTACTTCTTCGGCACCGCCTACCAGAACGACCAGTTCCACGAGGCCGCCGGCAAGTTCGCGCAGGACCGCGCCTTCAAGAAGATCGTGCTGATCGCGCCCAACTATCCCGCGGGCAAGGACGCGCTCGGCGGCTTCAAGCGCCAGTTCAAGGGCCAGGTGGCCGACGAGCTCTACACCAAGCTCGGCCAGATCGACTACGCGGCCGAGCTCGCGCAGCTGCGCGCCTCCAAGCCCGACTCGATCTACTTCTTCCTGCCCGGCGCGATGGGCATCAACTTCATCAAGCAGTTCGTGGGCGCGGGCCTGTCGAAGGACATCACGCTGGTCACCAGCGGCTTCTCGGCCGACGAGGACGTGATCGGCGCCGTGGGCGAGCCGATGCTGGGCCTGTTCAACACCTCGCACTGGGCACACGACCTCGACAACGCCGCCAACAAGGCCTTCGTGGCCGCGTTCCGCAAGGAGTACAACGGCCGCTACCCGTCGGTCTACGCCGCGCAGGCCTACGACGCCATCCTCGCGATGGACGCCGCCGTGAAGCAGGCCGGCGGCAACGCGCAGAACCGCGAGGCCGTGATCGCGGCGCTCAAGAAGGCCAACTACGCCTCGACGCGCGGCACCTTCAAGTACGCCAATAACCACTACCCCATCGAGAACTTCTACCTGCGCGTGATCGGCAAGGACGCGCAGGGCAAGGTCACGAACAAGCTGATCAACACGGTGCTCACCAACTACGGCGACAGCTACGCCGACAAGTGCCCGATGAAGTAAGCGCTCCGCAGCAATACGGATTTCAGAACGCAGAAGTCGCAAAGGTTTCGCAGAAACCGCAGAAGTAAAACCAAAAATGGTTTTGTTCCCTTCTGCGACTTCTGCGTAGTTTTTTGTCTTCCTTCTGCGTTCGGCTGCCTGCTCCCCTCTTTCTCCCCAATGACTCCCATCCTTGTCCTCGAGCAATTGCTCAACGGCCTCGGCTACGGCCTGATGCTGTTCCTGCTGGCCGCGGGCCTCACGCTGGTGTTCGGCATCATGGACGTGCTGAATCTCGCGCACGGTTCGCTGTTCATGGCCGGCGCCTATGTCGCGGCCGAGGCGCACACGCGCACCGGCTCGTTCGCCGCGGCCATCGTCATCGCGGTGGCGGTCACCGTGGTGGTGGCGCTGCTGCTCGAGGTGCTGCTGATGCGCCGCCTCTACACGCGCGACCACCTCGCGCAGGTGCTCGCGACCTTCGGCGTGATCCTGGTGGCCGACGACCTGGTCAAGATGATCTGGGGCCCGTCGCCGGTGATGGCACCGACGCCCGCCGCGCTCTCGGGCCCGGTCGAGCTGATGGACGGCCTGCCCTATCCCTCGTACCGGCTGGTGATCCTGGTCGGCGGCATGCTGATCGCGCTGGCGCTCTACCTGCTGGTGAACCACACGCGCATCGGCATGCGGGTGCGCGCGGGCGCTTCCGACCGGCCGATGGCCGAGCTGATGGGCGTGCGCGTGGGCCGCATCTTCAACGGCGTGTTCCTGCTCGGCGCGGCACTCGCCGCGCTGGCCGGCGCGCTGATGGGACCGATCGTCGCGGTGCAGGTCGGCATGGGCGAACAGATCCTGATCCCGGCACTGGTGGTGCTGGTGATCGGCGGCATCGGCTCGGTGCGCGGCGCCTTCGTGGCCGCGCTGCTGGTGGGCATCGTCGACACCATCGGCCGCGCCTTCGTGCCGATGCTGCTGCGCGCCACGCTGCCGCCGGCCACCGCGGCCGACCTCGGTCCGCTGGTGGCCGAGGTCGCGATGTACGCGCTGATGGTGGCGGTCCTTCTCTTCAGGCCCTCGGGCCTCTTCTCGGCACGCGCATGAAAACCCGTCACATCGGCCTCGGGCTGCTCCTGCTGCTGCTCGCCGCCTTTCCCCTGATCGCACCGCTGTTCGGCTTCGAGTTCTACATCGGCTTCGTGCGCCGCGTGCTGATCGTCGCGCTGGCCGCGGCCAGCCTCAACTTCATCCTCGGCTTCGGCGGCATGGTCGCGCTCGGCCATGCGGGCTTCATCGGCGTGGGTGCCTACACGGTGGTGGCGCTCAGCGACGCCGGCACGACCTCGGCCTGGGTGCTGTGGCCCGCGGCCGTGGTGGCGGCCGGCCTGGCCGCCGCGCTGATCGGCACGGTGGCGCTGCGCACGCGCGGCGTCTACTTCATCATGACCACGCTGGCCTTCGCGCAGATGCTGTACTTCGTCGCGGTCTCGCTGCGCAAGTACGGCGGCGACGACGGCTACACGCTGATGAGCCGCCCCACCCTGCTGCCAGGCCTCGACCTCGGCAACGAGAGCAACTTCTACTGGGTGGTGCTGGCGCTGGTGGCGCTCGCGCTGTGGTGGCTGCAGCGCGCCACGCAGTCGCGCTTCGGCCATGCGCTGATGGGCATCCGCGACAACGAGACGCGCATGCGCGCGCTCGGCTACCCGGTGTTCCGGCTGCAGCTCGCGGCCTTCGCGATCGCGGGCGCCATCGCCGGCCTGGCGGGCGCGCTGCTCGCGGGCGGCAACGGCTTCGTGAGCCCGGCCACCATGCACTGGACGCAGTCGGCCACGCTGCTGGTGATGGTGGTGATCGGCGGCCTCGGCCGCAGCTGGGGCGGGCCGGTGGGTGCCGCCGTGTGGCTGCTGCTGGAGGAGGCGCTCAAGCAGCACACCGAACACTGGCACATGCCGCTGGGCCTGCTGCTGATCGCCGTCGCCCTGTGGGCGCCCAAGGGACTGGCCGCGCTGTCGCGCCGCCGCGCACCGCTCGCGAAGGCCACGCCATGAGCCTGTTCAGGATCGAAGGACTGGTCAAGCGCTTCGGCGGCCTGCTGGCGACCGACCATGTGAGCCTCACGGTGGAGCGCGGCGAAGTGCATGCGCTGATCGGCCCCAACGGCGCGGGCAAGACCACGCTGGTGAACCTCATCACCGGCCTGCTCAAGGCCGATGCCGGCCGCGTCCTGCTCGACGAGAAGGACATCACCGGCTTCAAGGACCACCAGCGCGTGGCCGCGGGCATGTCGCGCTGCTTCCAGGTCACGCGCGTGTTCGCCAAGGACACGGTGCACGACAACCTGATGCTGGCCGCGCAGGCGCACGCGGGCAGCAGCCTGCGCTTCCTCGC
>NZ_JBZAYE010000198.1:0-11558 GCF_058244205.1 Variovorax sp. 20P10.2.4 | reverse complement strand
CGCTGGCGCCCAGGCGCCAGATCGCATCGAGCGGCATGCGCAGCAGCTCGGCCACGCCGATGCCGACCGGATGGGCCGCGAACAGCCGCCGCGCGCTGCTGTTCGCGCCGACCACCGTGCCCGCCTCGTCGAGCGCGAGCATCAGTTCGCCGGCCACGTCGACCAGGCCGAAGGCGCTGCCCAGCCGCAGCACCCAGTGGCCGCGGAAATGGCGCAGGAAATCGGCGTCCTCGATCATGCGCGCGTAGATCGCGACCAGGTGCCGCACCAGGTGCTGGCTCTCCTTGGCCTCGGGCGAATGCAGCGCCGACACGTCGAGCACCGCCGTGAGCCGCCCGCCATGGTCGAACAGCGGCGCGGTGGTGCAGGTCAGCGCGATGTGGGTGGCGTCGAAGTGCTCGGTCTGGTGGCAGGTCATCGGTGCCTGCTCGACCAGGCAGGTGCCCACGCCGCAGGTGCCCGCATGCGCCTCGTTCCAGTCGGCGCCGAGGTAGAGGCCGGCCTTGCGCAACTGGTCGTCCCAGGCCGGGTTGCCGATGTAGTCGACCGTGATGCCCTCGGCATCGGTCAGCAGCACCATGTAGCCGAGGTCGGCCACGCGGCGGTAGATGTCCTCCATGCCCGCGCGCGCGGTGCACAGGAAGTGCTCGAGCTGCTGCTGGTGCGCGCGCACCTCGTGCGCCGGCAGGATGCGCGCGGGCGTGGGCCGCGAGGGATCGAGGCCATGGTCGCGCACGCAGCGCGCCCACGACTTGTGGACCAGGCTGGTCGCCGGATCGGCCAGCGCGGTGCCGGTGGCGATCGAATAGACGTTGTCGATGTGGCGCGATTGCAGGGAAGGCATGCTCGACCTCGCGATGGCGGGCGGCCGCCGGAAGATCGGGGCGCGGCCGCGCAGCCGGACATCATTCGGCTGTCGCGCTGTCGCAGCACAGAGGTGAAACCCGGTGCGCCACCGGACTTTCACCGGGACGCGCTACGCTTCGTCTCCACCGGAGACCGATGCATGCACACCTTCCAGCTCTTCGCCGACTACTTTCAGTTCTACATCCAGGACGAATCCGCCGAAGGCGATCTTTCCGATGCATGGAGCGACGAGGCCGTGGAACGCATGCTCGCGACCGCGCCCGGCGTGGTCGGCATCGGCACGGTACGCAACATGAACGTGCCGGTCACGCTCGAGATCCTCGAGGCCGAGCCGCCGCTCGCTGCCGATGCCTGGGAGCACATCGTCGAGTGCACGCTCGCGACGGCGAGCGGGCGCCTCGCGATCGCGGGTTGCACCGACTACTTTCCCGATGCGGCGCGCATGGCGATCGCGCCGGGCACCTACCGCGTGCGCGCCTGCTACGCGGGGCTCGCGACGCTGTCCGAGGACGGGCTCGAGGGCGAGGACCGCTACCACCTCGCGCTGTGGCCGGCGCCGGCCATCGAGCCCACGATCGTCAAGCAGCGCGTGGCCTGACAAGGCTTGAGCGCGCCGCTCAGCGGCAGGCGAAGCTCTCCGCCTTCGAGGTATCGCCGCCCAGGTACGCGATCTTCTTCGGATAGGTGCACAGCGGCCGCGCGAGCGACTTGTCGCCGTTGCGCAGCACGAGGTTCTCGGGCGGGATGCCCTTCTCGACCCAGTCGGTGAGCGCGGTGAACAGCTGGTTCGGCGCGGGCAGTGGCGGGTTGGCCGCGGGGCTGGTGCCGGGCAGGCCGTCGACCGAGCCCACGCCCATGCAATGGCCCATCGCGGGGATCTCGAGGTAGCGGTAGAACTTCTGCAACGCATCGATGCCGCCCATCGCGCCGGCCGCGCGCTCGTAGTAGTGGGCGGTGCCCGAGTTCGGGATCACCTGGTCGGCCAGGCCGTGGTAGGTCAGCATCTTGGCGCCGCGGTCGCGGAAGCGCGCGAGGTCGGGGTTGTCGGCGTTGATGTTCGCGAACGCACCCTGCAGCGCCTTGCCGCGGTCGCTGGCGTTGGCGAGCTGCGCGTAGCCCAGGCCCTTCCAACGGTCGGCGCCGTTGCCGGTGGCGTTGATGAAATCGGGCGTGGCGATCGTCGGGTCCTGCAGGTTCAGCGCGACCTGGTGCACGGCGATGGGGAAGGGCGCGGGCACGCCGCCGGCCGAGCCGGCCAGGCCCGAGAGCGCGGTGCCGCGCGTGGGGCCGTACCAGAGCTGGTTCGACGCCAGCGCGGGGCCGTAGCCGATGTCGCCCGCGGCCGCGGGTACGCTGCCGTCGCGGGTCTGGCCGTACCAGATCTTGTTGACGGCCTGCGCCTGCACGGTGCTCAGGCAGGCCGCGGTGGCATTGCTGCCGCCGCTCGCGGTGCACAGCACGGCCTTGTCCTGCACCGGGTCGTAGCGGCAGGCGGCCGGGTCGCTGATGAAGCCCTCGTGCTTGCCGGTGAGCTGGCTATCGCAGGCGCTGACCGCGGCCGAAGACACCAGCGTGGCCTGCTCGGGCGTGAGCGGCGTGCCGCCGAGGTCGCGCTGCATCACGACCTGCGGATAGAGCTCGGCCGTGATGAAGGTGCTCCAGTTGATGGCGCTGTTGCCCGCGAGGATGCCGTCGAAGTCGTCGGGATTGACCTGCGCCTGCATGTGGCCCTGGCGCCCGCCGGTGGAGCAGCCGTCCCAGTACGAGTACTTCGGCGCATCGCCGTAGAAGCCGGCCGCGAGTGCCTTGGCCTTGACCGCCATCTCGTGGATGCCGCGGCTCGCGAAGTCGGTCCACAGCGCGGTGTTGACGGTGCCGTCGGGGTTCATCGCGAAGGCGCCGTCGGTGCCGGCCACGGGGCTCGACGAGGCATGGCCGGTGTCGGTGATGGCGCTGACCGAGCCCTCGACGCCGGCCACGCGCGAAGGCGAATCGATGCCGCCGGCGTTGCCGATGCGGTCGAGCGCGCTGATCGAGGGCTCGCCCGCGAAGCCGCCGCCGCCGAGCACGCGCACGCGCTGGTTCCACGCGGCCTTGGCGGGCAGCCAGACCTCGATGCCGATGCCCGGCGAGGTCGAGGGCGCGCCCGCGGGACCGGCGTGGCCCGGCCCGACGTTGAGCTTGACCATGCACAGGTCGCTGGCCGCGAGCGTGCCGGTGGCCTTGCCGTCGAGGTTGAGGTCGTCGCCCTTCCTGAACTGCTTCACCAGCCGCACGGTGGTGTTCGCATCGGGCTTGAACGCGGTCTTGAGGCTGTCGTCGCACGTCAGCGCGACCGGAGCGGCGGGTGGCGGCGCGGCCGGCACGATCGGCAGCACGGTGCCCGACGAGCGGCTGCCGCCGCAGGCCGAGAGCGCGGCGGCCGCGGCGAGGCACAGCAGGGCGATGGAGGGGGGAACGGAACGGGTGTGGGATCTGTTGTGGTGGCGCATCTTCTGTCTCCTGTGTTGGCAGACATCGAATGTGCCGAGCGTGCCTCGCACGGTCTATCGACATGCGATCAGCGCTTGCAGGATTCCCTCAACCGGCCCTCGGACTTACCCGCGATGCACGCGTGCGCGCGGGCGTGCTGCCCACGAGCTGGCGAAACACCTGCGTGAAATGCGCCTGGCTCGAGAAGCCCACCGCATGCGCGATCTCGGCCAGCGCGAGCGGGCCGTCGAGCAGCGCGAGTGCCTGCCGCACGCGCTGCTCCATCACGTAGCGGTAGGGCGTGGCGCCGGTGCTGGCGCGGAACAGCCGCGTGAAGTGCACCGCGCTCATCTGCAGCTCGGCCGCGAGCGTGTCGATGCCGAAGTCCTCGGCCAGGTGCGCCATCACCCAGTCGTAGACGCGGCGCAGGTCGGCCTGCGAGAGCCGGCCCCGCGGACGCTGCGTGCTGCGCGCGCAACCGTAGCGGCCCTGCAGGTAGCTCGCGAGCGCCATCGACAGTCCCTGCGCATGCAGCCGGCCCGAGCTGCAGCCGCGCTCGATCTCGTCGCGCATGGCGGTGGCCAGCAGCTGCAAGGTGGCATCGGTGGTCGACAGCTGGGTCTGCAGGTGCAGCTCGCCGTCGCTCTCGGGCATGAGGCTGCGCAGCGCCTCGGGGCGGATCTCGATCGCGATCATTTCCTCGAGGCAGCCGGTCCAGCTCGCGCGGTCGACCTCGTAGCCCCGCTCGAAGATGCTCATGCTGCCCGCGCGCGTCTCGATGCGGTGCGAACGCCGGCCCTGCGTCATGACGCCGCTCAGATGGCCGCGCACGCACAGCCCGATGAGCGGATGCGGGTTGTAGCAGGCCGGGTTCTCGCCGTCCCCGATCATCGCGCGCACCTCGAAGGCGAAGCCCTGCCACGGCGTGGCGCCCGCGTTCAGCAGCAGCCGGCCGTCCATGCGCAACGGCTTGCCCGTGGTGTCGAGCAGGCTGATCTCGCGCGTCATGGCGGTGGGCCTTCAGACCCCGAGCAGCGCCTCCAGCGCCTGCGGCTGCGCGAGCAGCGCGCCCGAGGCGCCCTGGCGCACGATCTGGCCCTTCTCCATCACCACCGCGAGCTCGGTGTGGGCCAGCACCTTGCGGTAGTCGCGGTCCACGATCAGGGTGGCGATGCCGGTCTGGCGGATCTGCTCGATCACGCGCCAGATCTCGGCCACGATCAGCGGCGCCAGGCCCTCGGTCGCTTCGTCGAGGATCAGCAGGCGCGGGTTGGTCATCAGCGCGCGGCCGATCGACAGCATCTGTTGCTCGCCGCCCGAGAGCTGCTGGCCGCCGTGCGACAGCCGCTCGGCCAGCCGCGGGAAGGTGGCCATCACGCGCTCGAAGGTCCAGGCGCGCTGGCCGTCGATGCCCGCGCGCTCGCTCATCACGAGGTTCTCGCGCACCGAGAGGTTGGGGAAGATGCCGCGGCCCTCGGGCACGTAGCCGATGCCCAGGCGCGCCATCTTCTCGGGCGGCAGGCCCGTGACCGTGCGGCCGTCGACCTGCACCTCGCCCGAGGCGGGGCGCACGTAGCCCATGATCGTGCGGATCAGCGTGGTCTTGCCCATGCCGTTGCGCCCCAGCAGGCCGACCGAGGTCGCGGCCGGGATCTCGGCATGCACGCCGCGCAGGATGTGGCTGTTGCCGTAGTAGGTGTTGAGGTCCTTGACGTTGAGCATCAGAGGCCTCCCGCCGGGCCACCCCAAGGCAGGCCTGCGCCCCCCCGGGGGGCAGCGATGACACGAAGTGCAGAGCGTGGGGGCATCAGTGTTCCTCGCCGAGGTAGGCGGTGCGGACTTCGGGGTTCTCGCGGATCGCGTCGGGGCTGCCGGTGGCGATCACCGTGCCGTTGACCATCACCGTGATGCGGTCGGCCACGCGGAACACCGCGTCCATGTCGTGCTCCACCAACAGGATGGCGTGCGTGGCCTTGAGCTGCGCGAGCAGGTTCAGCATGCGGTCGGTCTCCTCCGCGCCCATGCCGGCCAGCGGCTCGTCGAGCAGCAGCACGCGCGGATGCGTGGCCAGGCACATCGCCACCTCGAGCTGGCGCTGCGCGCCGTGGCTCAGCGTGCCGGCGATGCGGTGCGCCTCGGCGGCGAGGCCCGCGGCTTCGAGCGCCGCGTCGGCCGAGGCCGAGCTCGCGGCGCAGCCGCGCGACGATTGCCAGATCGCCCAGGGCCGCGGCGTGGCCGCCTGCGCCGCGAGGCGGCAGTTCTCGTGCACGCTGAACTCCGGGAAGATGGTGGTGCGCTGGTAGCTGCGGCCCACGCCCGCGAGCGCGCGGCGGAACTGCGCGCGCGTCGTGATGTCCTCGCCGTCGAGGCGGATGCGGCCGGCCGAGGCCTCGATCTCGCCCGAGAGCATGTTGATCAGGGTCGACTTGCCCGCGCCGTTGGTGCCGATCACCGCATGCACCTCGCCCACGTGCAGGTCGAGCGTGACCGCGTTGACCGCGACCAGGCCGCCGAATCGGCGGGTCAGGCCCTCGACGGACAGCAGCACCGAATCGTTCATGCGTGCGTTCATGCCCCGCTCCTCGGCGACAGCCGCTGCACCAGCCCGATCAGGCCCTTGGGCAGCAGCGCCACGAACACGATGATGGTCAGCCCCAGCGTGAGCTGCCAGTGGTCGGCCAGCGGCCCGAGCAGCGCGTGGGTCGAGAAGATCTCCTTGAGCAGCGTGAAGGCGATGGCGCCGATCACCGCGCCGCGCAGGTGGCCCAGGCCGCCGAGGATCACCATCAGCAGCACCTCGCCCGAGTTGTGCCAGGCCATCAGCTCGGGGTTGACCACGCCGTCGCGCGAGGCCAGCAGGAAGCCCGCGAGGCCGGCCAGCGCGCCGGCCAGCACGAAGGCCGCGAGCTTGTAGGCGTAGGTGGGGAAGCCCGCCGCGCGCATGCGCTGCTCGTTGACGCGGATGCCCGCGAGCGCCGCGCCGAAGCGCGAACGGCGCAGCAGCGCGAGCAGCGCGTAGGTGAACACCAGCGCCGCCAGCACCACGTAGAACAGCACCGTGCGGTTCTCGAGGTCGAGCGCGCCGAGGGCCGGGCGCACGTAGAGGTAGATGCCGTCGCTGCCGCCGCCGACCTTGGTGTCGTGGAACACGAAGAAGGCCATCTGGGCGAAGGCCAGCGTCACCATGATGAAGTACACCCCGCGCGTGCGCAGGCTCAGCGCGCCGACGAACAGGGCATAGAGTCCGGCCGCGCCCATGGCCGCGGGCAGCAGCAGCGCGAAGTTGCCGCCCTCGGCGCCCGAGGCCAGCACCGTGACGTAGGCGCCGATGCCGTAGAAGGCCGCGTGGCCCAGGCTCACGAGGCCGGTCATGCCGACCAGCAGCTCGAGGCTCAGCGCGAAGATCGACAGGATCATCACCTTGACGATGAAGTCCGAGGCGTAGTTGCCCAGCAGCGGGCCGGCGATGCCGATGGCCAGCGCGCAGGCCAGCGGCAGCGCCGCGCCGCCGAACGAGCCGGCGTTCCGGGCGAGTGAAGAAGGGGGCGTGGAGGCAATCATGCGCGTGGAGGTCCTGGGGATCGAACTCATGGACGCCGTCCCATCAGCCCCTCGGGCTTCCAGATCAGCACGATCGCCATCAGCAGGTAGATGCCGATGCCGCTCAAGTCGGCGAAGAACACCTTGCCGAAGGTGTCGACGAAGCCCACCAGCAGCGAGGCGACGAGCGCGCCGGTGATCGAGCCGATGCCGCCGATCACCACCAGCACGAAGCAGATGATCAGCACGCTCGCGCCCATGTTCGGATAGACCGAGGACATCGGCGCGGCGATCATGCCGGCCAGCGCCGCGAGCGCCACGCCGGCGGCGAAGACGATGCGGTAGAGCCGCTTCACGTCGATGCCCAGGCCGCGCACCATGTCGCGGTTGCTCGCGCCGGCGCGGATCATCATGCCCAGGCGCGTGCGGTTGACCACCCAGTACAGCGCCAGCGCCAGCACGATGCAGGCGGCCGAGGCGAACAGGCGATACCAGGGATAGCTCATCACGCTGCCCAGCGCGAAGCTGCCGTCGAGCCAGGCCGGTACCTTCACGCCGTGCACGTCGTTGCCCACCAGGATCGAGCGCAGTTCCTCGAACACCAGGATCAGGCCGTAGGTCATGAGCACCTGCTGCAGGTGGTCGCGCTGGTAGAGGTAGCTGAAGAAGGCCCACTCGAGCAGGTAGCCGAAGATGGCGGCGAGCACCACGCCCGCGACCAGCATCAGCAGGAACTGGTCGCCGAACAGCGGCGCCAGCGAGAACGCCATATAGGCGCCGATCATGTAGAAGCTGCCGTGCGCGAGGTTGATCACGCCCATGATCCCGAAGATCAGCGTCAGGCCCGAGGCCACGAGAAAGAGCAGCAGTCCGTACTGAACCGAGTTCAGGCACTGGACGAGGAAGGTGCCGAAGTCCACGTTAGGTCATCCGGGTTGGGCTGGGGGAGCGGGCGCGAAGCGCCGCGATGTTCGGGAGACACCGCGGATCCGGCTTGGCCGGTCCGCGGGTGTCGCCCCCTCGAGGGGGCGTCGAGCTGCACGAAGCGAGCGAGGGACCGGGGCGGGTTACATGCGGCAGCCGCGCGCGGGGTCCGCCAGGCCCTTGATCGCCGTGCTCACCAACTTGTTCTCCTTGCCTTCCACCTTGCGCAGATAGATGTCCTGCACCGGGTTGTGCGACTTGCTGACCGTGAAGGTGCCGCGCGGGCTGTCGATCTTCGCCTTCTCGACCGCTGCCGCGAAGTCGGCCTTCTTCGTGATGTCGCCCTTGGTGGCCGCCAGGCCCACGCCCAGCATCTGCGCGGCGTCGTAGCCCTGCACCGCGTAGACGTCGGGCTGCAGTTTGAAGGTCTTGGCGTAGGCGGTGCGGAAGGCCGTGTCGCGCGGCGTGTTCAGGCCGTCGGCGTAGTGCAGCGTGGTGAGCATGCCCTGCGCCGATTCGCCCTGCGCCTCGAGCGTGCCGTCGGTCAGGAAGCCCGGGCCGTACAGCGGAATGGTCTTGTTCAGGCCCGCGGCCTGGTAGTCCTTGACGAACTTGACCGCGCCGCCGCCCGCGAAGAAGGCATACACGGCATCGGGCTTGGCCGCCGCGATCTCGGTCAGCAGGGCCTGGAACTCCACGTTCGGGAACGGCAGCGTGAGCTGCTTGTCGACCTTGCCGCCGGCCTTCTCGAAGCCTTCCTTGAAGCCGTTGACCGACTCCTCGCCGGCCGCGTACTTCCAGGTGATGGTCATGACCTTCTTCTTGCCCTGCTGCTTGGCCGCGACCTCGCCCATGGCGTAGGCCGGCTGCCAGTTGCTGAACGAACTGCGGAAGATGTTGGGCGCGCACATCGGGCCGGTCACGGCGTCGGCGCCGGCATTGGGCACGATCAGCACGGTGCCGCTCTCCTTGGCGGCCTTGGCCATGGCCATCGCCACGCCCGAGTGCACGGTGCCCACGATCACGTCGACGTTGTCGCGCTTGATGAGCTTGTTGACGTTGTCGGTGGCCTTGGCGGGATCGGACTCGTCGTCGACCTTGAAGTACTCGATCTCGCGGCCCGCGAGCTTGCCGCCCTGCTCGTCGACGTAGAGCTTGAAGCCGTTCTCGATCGCCACGCCCAGCGCGGTGAAGGTGCCGCTGTAAGGCAGCATCAGGCCGACCTTGAGCTTGCCCGTGCCCTGGGCCGAGGCGGCCGTGCACAGCGCGGCGAAGGACAGCGCGGTCAGCGCGAGGCGGGTGGCGTGGCGAATGGTCATGAGGTTTGTCTCCTGTTTTTGGTGATGAACGAAGTGGCCGCGACGATGACACGATCCGGCTGATCGCGATGCGGGGAATGCCCGCATTCGGGGATCTCGAGCAGCTCGCAGCCGGGCACGCGCGCGGCGATGCCGCGGATCTGCGCGAGGCTGCCGTACTCGTCGCCGAGGCCCTGCACGGCGAGCACGGGGCAGCGGATCGCGTCGAGCTCGGTCTCGATGTTCCAGTCGCGGAACGGCGGATGCAGCCAGATGCGGTTCCAGCCCCAGAAGGCCGAGTCGGCGCTGTCGTGGTAGCGGCCGAGCTTCTGCGGCAGGTCGGTGCCGAGGTAGGCGGTGCGCGCGAGCTCGATGTTCGCTACCGTCACGTCTTCCACGAAGATGTGCGGCGCCAGCACGACCAGGCCCGCGACGCGATCGGGAAAGCGCGCGGCGTACAGCAGCGAGATCGAGCCGCCATCGCTGTGGCCGAACAGCCAGGGCTGTTCGCCGTCGAGCGCGAGCGCGGCGAACAGCGCGGGCAGCACCTCGTGCGCCTGGCGGTGCATGAAGTCGACGTCCCAGATCTCGTCCTCGGCACGCGGCGTGGAGCGGCCGTAGCCGGGGCGCGAGAACACCAGGCCGCGCACGCCGGCGGCTTCGCACAGGCGCGCGGGGAAGTCCTTCCACATCGCGACCGAGCCGAGGCCCTCGTGCAGGAACACGAGCAGCGGCGCGTCGGCGCGCTCGGGCGCGATCCACTGGCACTCGATGCGCACCGCGCGGCCGCGCCAGTCGATGGTGGCGAAGTCCGGAAAGCTCATGCCTGCTTCTCGCGCTCGCGCAGCCGGAAGCGCTGGATCTTGCCGGTCGCCGTCTTCGGCAGTTCGGCCACGAACTCGAGGAAGCGCGGGTACTTGTAGGGCGCGAGGCGTTCCTTCACGAAGGCCTTGAGCTCGTCCTCGGTGGTGGTGCCGCCGTCCTTGAGCACCACGAAGGCCTTGGTCTTCGTGAGGCCCTCGCCGTCCTCCTTGCCGATCACCGCGGCCTCGAGCACGGCCGGGTGCTGCATCAGCGTGGCCTCGACCTCGAAGGGCGAGACGTAGATGCCGCTGACCTTGAGCATGTCGTCGCTGCGACCCGCATAGGTGAAGTAGCCGTCGGCATCGCGCGTGTACTTGTCGCCGCTCTTGGTCCAGCCGCCCTGGAAGGTCTCGCGCGACTTCTCGCGGTTGGTCCAGTACATCAGCGCCGAGCTCGGGCCGCGGATGTAGAGGTCGCCGACCTCGCCGTCGGGCACGGCGCGGCCGTCCTCGCCGCGCAGCTCGACCTCGTAGCCCTCAACCGGCTTGCCCGTGGTGCCGTAGCGCACGTCGTCGGGCCGGTTCGAGATGAAGATGTGCAGCATCTCGGTGGAACCGATGCCGTCAATGATGTCGCAACCGAAGTGCGTCTTGAAGCGCTGCGCGATCTCGCCGGGCAGGGCTTCGCCGGCCGACGAGCACATGCGCAGCGCCACCGCCTCGCGTGCCGGCAGCTTCGGCGAGGCGAGCATGCCCGCGAAGCCGGTGGGGGCGCCGAAGAAGACGGTGGGCTTGTGCTCTACCCAGCGGCGGAAGGTGGCGTCGGGCGTGGGGCGCTCGGCCATCAGCACCACGGTGGCGCCCACCGACAGCGGGAAGGTCAGCGCATTGCCCAGGCCGTAGGCGAAGTACATCTTGGCGGCCGAGAAGCAGACGTCGTTCTCGGTCAGGCCCAGCACCGGCTTGCCGTAGAGCTCGGCGGTCCACCAGAGGTTGGCCTGCGTGTGCACCGTGCCCTTGGGCTTGCCGGTGGAACCCGAGGAGTAGAGCCAGAAGCCCGGATCGTCGGAGGCCGTGAGCGCGGGCGCGGCCAGGGGCTCGGCGGCGGCGAGCGCGGCCTCGAAGTCCTGCGCGCCCTCGGGCAGTGCGCCCGCCGGTTGCGACACCAGCAGCGTGTGCAGCTCGTGGCCGCCGCGCGCCATCGCTTCCTGCAGCACCGGCAGCAGCGCGCCCGACACCAGCGCGGCCTGCGCGCGGCTGTGGTCGAGCATGTAGGCGTAGTCCTCGGGCGTGAGCAGCGTGTTGACGGCCACCGGCACGATGCCGGCATAGAGGCAGCCGAGAAAGCTCACGGGCCAGTCGTTGCCGTCGAGCATCAAGAGCAGCACGCGTTCCTCGCGGCGCAGGCCCGCGGCCTTGAGCGCCGCGGCCAGGCGGCGCGCGCGTTCCTCGAGCTGGCCGTAGCTCAGCGTGCCGCGGTCGTCGACGTAGGCGGTGCGCGCGGCGCGTTCGCGGTTGAGCGCGAACAGGTGCTCGGCGAAATTGAAGCGGGGTGGCAGGCTCATCGTGTGTCTCCTTGGGGGCCTCTGTGGGGGCGCTGCGGCTCGGTATCTATATGAAGGGGCGGCTACAGCCCCAGGGCTGCGAGCACGCC
>NZ_JBZAYE010000197.1:0-11625 GCF_058244205.1 Variovorax sp. 20P10.2.4 | reverse complement strand
TGGCGGTGCAACTGCACGTGGCCTACTCGGCCACCTTCAAGCGCGGCGCCGGCGTGGTGGCCGGCGGCCCGTACTACTGCGCCGAAGGCTCGGTGCTCAACGCCACCGGCCGCTGCATGACGCATGCGAGCAGCATCCCGGTGTCCACGCTCGTGAGCACCACCAACAGCTGGGCCGCCAGCGGCGCGATCGACCCGGTGTCGAACCTCTCGGGCTCCAAGGTCTACCTGTTCTCGGGCACCTCCGACAACACGGTCAAGCAGCCGGTGATGGACGACCTCAAGACCTACTACCAGAGCTTCGTGCCAGCGGCCAACACGGTCTACAAGAACAACCTCGGCGCGGGCCATGCGATGGTCACCGACGACTACGGCGGCGCCTGCGCCACCACGGCCTCGCCCTACATCAACAACTGCGGCTTCGATCTCGCGGGCGAGATCCTCACGCACCTCTACGGCCCGCTCAACGCGCGCAACAACGGCACGCTGGGCGGCAGCTTCACCGAGTTCAACCAGGGCGAGTTCTCGGGCGGCTCGGGCATGGCCGCCACCGGCTGGCTCTACACGCCCGCGGCCTGCGCGGCCGGCAGCGGCAACAGCTGCCGCGTGCACGTGGTGCTGCACGGCTGCAAGCAGAACTACACGGACGTGGGCGACCAGTACGTGAAGAAGACCGGCTACAACCGCTGGGCCGACACCAACAACATCGTGCTGGTCTATCCGCAGACCAGCACCGCGGCCACCAACAGCTGCTGGGACTGGTGGGGCTACGGCAGCGTCAACTACGCCAAGAAGTCCGGCCCGCAGATGGCGGCCGTCAAGGCCATGGTCGACCGCCTGACCGGCGGCGGGGGCGGCAGCGCGCTGCCCGCGCCCACCGGCGTGGGCACCTCGGGCGCGACCAGCACCAGCATGGTCATCGGCTGGACCGCCGTGGCCGGCGCCAGCGGCTACAACGTCTATCGCGGCGGCAGCAAGGTCAACGCCTCGCCGGTGACCGGCACCAGCTACACCGACACCGGCCTGGCACCCTCGACCAGCTACAGCTGGACCGTGACCGGCCTGACCGCGGCCAATGCCGAGGGCGCGATGTCGACCGCGGCCACCGGCACCACCACCGGCGGCAGCGGCGGCGGCACCTGCTTCACCGCGAGCAACTACGCCCACACCGTGGCCGGCCGTGCCTATGCGCTGTGGGGCCTGACCTATGCCTACGGTTCGGGGCAATCGATGGGCCTGTGGAACATCTACGTGACTACCACGCTGAAGCAGACCGGCCCCAACTACTACGTGATCGGCAGCTGTTGAGGCCGGTCGACCTTCCTGGATTTTTCGTTTTCGCAATGACCAACGATGCTTGAGACCCGAGATCTGACCATACGCTTCGGCGGGCACGTGGCCGTCAATGGCGTGAGCTGCGCATTCGCGCCGGGCACGCTGACGGCCATCGTCGGCCCGAACGGCGCGGGCAAGACCACCTACTTCAACCTGATCTCGGGCCAGCTCAAGGCGAGCGCGGGCACGGTGTCGCTCGACGGCCAGCCGCTGTCGGGGCTGTCGCCGTCCGCCCGCACCCGCGCCGGGCTGGGGCGGGCCTTCCAGCTCACCAACCTGTTCCCCAACCTCACGGTGCTGGAGAACGTGCGCCTCGCGGTGCAGGCCACGCGCGAGGGCGCGCACCGCCGCGGGCTCAACCTCTGGAGCATCTGGAGCGACCATGCGGCGCTGACCGCGCGCGCCGACGAGCTGCTGGCGCAGACCAACCTCAAGTCGCGCGAGCACGCCACCGTGGCCAGCCTGCCGCACGGCGACCAGCGCAAGCTCGAGGTGGCGCTGCTGATGGCGCTCGAGCCCAAGGTCTTCATGTTCGACGAGCCCACGGCCGGCATGAACGCGGCCGAGGCGCCCGTGATCCTCGACCTGATCCGCCAGCTCAAGCAGGACCGCAGCAAGACCATCCTGCTGGTCGAGCACAAGATGGACGTGGTGCGCGAGCTCGCCGACCGCATCATCGTGCTGCACAACGGCACGCTGGTGGCCGACGGCGATCCGGCCACCGTGATCGCCTCGCCGGTGGTGCAGGAAGCCTACCTGGGCATCGCGAAGGAGGCCGCCGCATGAGCACCAATCTGCTGAGCCTCGAGGGCGTGCACACGCACATCGGGGCCTATCACATCCTGCACGGCGTCGACCTCGCCGTGCCCAAGGGCCAGCTCACGATGTTGCTGGGCCGCAACGGCGCGGGCAAGACCACCACCCTGCGCACCGTCATGGGCCTGTGGCATGCGTCGCAGGGCAGGGTGCGCTTCGGCGAGCGCGACATCACGGCCCTGCGCACGCCGCAGATCGCCGAGCTGGGCATCGCCTACGTGCCCGAGAACATGGGCATCTTTTCCGACCTCACGGTGAAGGAGAACATGCTGTTGGCCGCGCGTGGCGCGAAGAACGCGCAGCAGATGGACGACACGCGCCTGCAGTGGATCTTCAAGCTGTTCCCCGCGGTCGAGAAGTTCTGGAACCACCCCGCGGGCAAGCTCTCGGGCGGCCAGAAGCAGATGCTGGCCGTGTCGCGCGCCATCGTCGAGCCGCGCGAGCTGCTGATCGTCGACGAGCCCAGCAAGGGCCTCGCGCCGGCCATCATCAACAACATGATCGACGCCTTCGACGAGCTCAAGCGCAGCGGCGTCACGATCCTGCTGGTGGAACAGAACATCAACTTCGCGCTGCGCCTCGGCGACGCGGTCGCGGTGATGGACAACGGGCGCGTGGTGCACAGCGGCTCGATGGCGGCCTTCGCGGCCGATGCGCAACTGCAGCAGTCGCTGCTCGGACTGGCTCTATGAAAATCGAATTCGACTGGAAGCCGCTGCTGCTGGTGCCCGTCCTCGCGCTGGTCGCGCTGCCGCTCACGGGCTCGTTCTCGACCTGGCTCACGCTCACGGTCGCGGGCCTCGCGATGGGCATGATCATCTTCATCATCGCCTCGGGCCTGACCCTGGTGTTCGGCCTGATGGACGTGCTGAACTTCGGCCACGGCGTGTTCATCGCGCTGGGCGCCTTCGTGGCCAGCAGCGTGCTCGGCCTGATGGGCGACTGGACCGGCTCGCAGGAACTGTGGCGCAACCTGGTGGCGGTCTTCCCGGCCATGCTGGTCGCGATGGCGGTGGCCGGCGCCGTCGGCCTGGCCTTCGAGCGCTTCATCGTGCGGCCGGTCTACGGCCAGCACCTGAAGCAGATCCTCATCACGATGGGCGGCATGATCATCGGCGAGGAACTGATCAAGGTGATCTGGGGTCCGGCGCAGGTGCCGCTGCCGCTGCCCGAGGCGCTGCGCGGCTCGCTGCTGGTGGGCGACGCGGCGATCAGCAAGTACCGGCTGCTCGCGGTGGCGGTGGGCGTGGTGGTGTTCGGCCTGCTGGCCTGGACCCTGAGCCGCACCAAGATCGGCCTGCTGATCCGCGCCGGCGTGCAGGACCGCGAGATGGTCGAGTCGCTCGGCTACCGCATCGGCCGTTTGTTCGTCGGCGTGTTCGTGGTCGGCAGCGCGCTGGCCGGGCTGGGCGGCGTGATGTGGGGCCTGTTCCAGCAGAACCTGGTGCCGCAGATGGGCGCGCAGGTCAACGTGCTGATCTTCATCGTCATCATCATCGGCGGCCTCGGCTCCACCGGCGGCGCGCTGCTCGGCGCGCTGCTCGTGGGCCTGATGACCAACTACATCGGCTTCGTGCTGCCCGCGCTCACGCAGTTCGCGAGCATCTTCCTGATGGTGGCGGTGCTGCTGTGGCGTCCGCAGGGCGTGTATCCGGTGGCGAACCGCTGAGGACCGAGCCATGTTCCTGAAACGACTCCTCTCCAACGACATGCCCCGAAGCCGCATGCTGGCGGTGCTGCTGGTGGCGCTGTTCCTCGCGCTGGCCTTCGCGCCATTCTTGTTCCCGGGCGTGAAGGCGCTCAGCGTCGCGGCCAAGATCCTGGTGTTCGTGGTGCTGGTCGCGAGCTTCGACCTGCTGCTGGGCTACACGGGCATCGTGAGCTTCGCCCACACCATGTTCTTCGGCATCGGCGCCTATGGCATCGCGATCTCGGCCTCGCGGCTCGGGCCCGACTGGGGCGCGGTGCTGGTGGGCCTGGGCGCCTCGCTCGCGGTCTCGCTGGTGCTCTCGTTCGCCATCGGCCTGTTCTCGCTGCGGGTGCGCGCGATCTTCTTCGCGATGATCACGCTGGCCGTGGCCTCGGCCTTCCAGACGCTGGCCTCGCAGCTGTCGGACTTCACCGGCGGCGAGGACGGCCTGACCTTCAAGCTGCCCGAGCTGATCTCGCCGAGCTTCGAGTTCGCGGAGGAGCCCTTCCTCGGCGTCTCGCTCGACGGGCGCCTGCTGTGCTACTACCTGCTGTTCGTGGCGGCTGTGGTGCTGGTGCTGGCGATGCTGCGCATCGTCAACTCGCCCTTCGGCCGCGTGCTGCAGGCGATCCGCGAGAACGAGTTCCGTGCCGAGGCGATCGGCTACCGCGTGGTGGTCTACCGCACCACGGCCGCGGTGCTGTCGGCGCTGTTCGCCACGCTGGCCGGCGCCATGCTCGCGATCTGGCTGCGCTACAACGGCCCCGACACCTCGCTGAGCTTCGAGATCATGGTCGACGTGCTGCTGATCGTGGTGATCGGCGGCATGGGCACGATCTACGGCGCGGCCATCGGCGCCGTGCTGTTCGTGGTCGCGCAGAGCTACCTGCAGGACCTGCTGCGCATGGGCAGCGAGGCCGCGAGCGGCCTGCCGTGGCTGGCCGCGCTGCTGTCGCCCGACCGCTGGCTGCTGTGGCTCGGCGTGCTGTTCGTGCTGTCCGTCTATTACTTCCCCACCGGCATCGTCGGCAAGCTGCGGGCCCGCCGCGCGAACGCCGCGCGATGAGCGACTTCATGACTTCCCGCATCGTTCCTTCCTCTCACTATGCACGGCTCGCGGGCCGCGAGATCCACTGGCTGGACTGGCCCACGGCCGAGCCCGACCCGCAGGTGCTGATCGCCTGGCACGGCCTGGCGCGCACCGGCCGCGACATGGACGAGCTGGCCGAGCATTTCGCCGCGCGCGGCTTCCGCGTGATCTGCCCCGACACCATCGGCCGCGGCCTGAGCGAATGGAGCCCGCTGCCCGACGAGGAGTACCGGCTCGCCTTCTATGCGCAACTGGCCGAGGCGCTGTGCGACGAGCTGCAGCTCGAGCGCGTGCATTGGGTCGGCACCTCGATGGGCGGCGCGATCGGCACCGTCTGCGCGGGCGGCCTGGTCGTGCCGCGCATGAAGGCACGCATCGCGAGCCTGGTGCTCAACGACAACGCGCCCGAACTCGCGCAGGCCGCGATCGAGCGCATCCGCGCCTATGCCGGCAACCCGCCGGCCTTCGACACGGTGAGCGAGCTCGAGACCTTCTTCCGTGGCGTCTACAAGCCCTATGGCTGGCTCAGCGACGCGCAGTGGCGCCGGCTCGCCGAGACCTCGACGCGCCGGCTGCCCGACGGCCGCGTCACGCCGCACTACGACCCGGCGATGGTGCGCCAGTTCAGCACGCGCGAGGACGACTACCTGATCTGGCCGCACTACGACGTCATCGAGGCGCCGGTGCTGTGCCTGCGCGGCGCCGAGTCCGACCTGGTGCTGCCCGAGGTGGTCGAGGCCATGCGGCAGCGCGGCCCGGGCGCGGCGGGGCGGCTCGAAGTCGTCGAGATCCAGGGTTGCGGCCACGCGCCCGCGCTCAACGTGCCCGAACAACTGGAGTGCATCGAAGGGTTTATTCGCGCCGCCGGCCGCTGAGGGGACGGCGGCCTCCACAATCGCCGCCGGTCATCACCCCACAGCAACACACAGAGGCATTCGCACCATGGCGCTTTCGATGTACGACATTTCCGTGCCGGTCTTCACCCGCGGGCTGGCCCAGCTTCGCCACGTGCTCGGCAAGGGCCTGGCCCATGCGCAGGCCAACGGCATCGATCCATCGACCCTGGTCGATGCGCGCCTCGCGCCCGACATGCTCACGCTGGCCGGCCAGGTGCAGCGCGCGAGCGATGCCTGCAAGCTCGGCACCGCGCGCATCGCGGGCGTGACCGCGCCCAGCTTCCCCGACGAGGAGAAGAGCTACGACGAACTGCTGGTGCGCATCGCGAAGACCGAGGAGTTCCTGCTCGGCGTGGACCGCGCGCAGATCGACGGCCACGAGGACCGCCCGGTGGTCATCACCGCGCGCGGCACCGAGGTGCATTTCACCGCGCAACGCTACCTGCTGCAGTTCGCGCTGCCCAACTTCTTCTTCCACGCCACCACCGCCTACGACGTGCTGCGCAACGCCGGCGTGCCGGTGGGCAAGATGGACTATCTCGGCAAGTTCTGAGGCCGCGAAGGGCGGCGGCCCTGACCCTGGTCTTTACGCCGCCGGGACAACCTTCAAATTGCCGTGACACCTGCGCACGCACCGCGCGTGCCGCGAACAATCGCGTCTGACCGCTGTCGGTCTGACATTCGAGCGAGGTTCGCGATCATGAACATGTTGTCCAGAAGGGCGTTCTCGGGGCTGGCCGTCGGCGCTTCCGCGTTCGTGGCGGCCGTGGGCGGCGGATGGCCGGCGCGAAGCGCGCTGGCCGTGTCGCCGGGCCTGCGCGACTACGGCAAGGCCCCCGAGTTCGCGGGCATCGACCGGTGGCTCAACTCGGAGCCGCTCACCCTGCAGGGGCTGGCCGGCAAGGTGGTGCTGGTCGATTTCTGGACCTACTCCTGCATCAACTGCATCCGCACGCTGCCGCACGTGGTGCGCTGGTACGAGAAGTACAAGGACCAGGGCTTCGTGGTGGTGGGCGTGCATTCGCCCGAGTTCGCCTACGAGAAGTCGACGCGCAACGTGCAGGACGCGATCGAGCGCTTCGGCATCCGCTACCCGGTGGCGCAGGACAACGGCTTCACCACCTGGAAGGCCTACGACAACCAGTACTGGCCCGCGTTCTATCTGGTCGACGGCAAGGGGCAGGTGATGCGGCGGCATTTCGGCGAGGGCGAATACGCCGAGATGGAAGCCGCGATCGAGGCGCTGCTGGCGCGCCGGGCCGCGAGCTGAGCGCAGCACCGGCGGCAGCTCAGGGCTTGCGCGCGCGGATCGAATACATCAGCGGAATGCGCGGCATGCCCTCGGGCGGCGCCATGCGGCGGCCACCGATGTCGCGCATGCCCTCGAAGGGCTTCCAGCCATTGGCGTACGGGTACTCGTCGAGCCGCTCGATGACCAGCCCGGCCTGCGACAGCGCCGTCGTCACCTGGCCCAGGCCCCAGGTGAATTCGAAGCTCGGGTGCGGGTTGCTGAAGTTCTCCACGCCGCGCTCGTAGCCTTCGCGCACGAGGCCATCGCCCGATGCGGCCACGTAGTCGCCCACGCCTTCCTCGGGCACGGGGGCATCGTTGAAGTAGTCGTAGTGGAACTTCCAGGCCGGGTCGAACACCAGCGCGAACGGATGGAACTCGACGAAGACGAAGCGGCCGCCGGGCGCGAGCAGCTGCGCCACGCCTCGGGCCCAGGCCGCGATGTCGGAGAGCCAGCACAGCGTGCCGTAGGAGCAGAACACGATGTCGTGGCGCTCGCCGCGTGCCTGCGCGTCGCGGAAGTAGTCGTAGACGTCCGAGCGGACGAAGCGCGCCGCGATGCCCGACTGCCGCGAGAGCCGGGTGGCGAAGTCGATGGCCTCGTCGGAGATGTCGACGCCCGTCACCTCGGCGCCGAGGCGCGCGATGCTCAGGCTGTCCTGCCCGGCATTGCATTGCAGGTGCAGCACCGACAGGCCCTTCACCTCGCCGAGCAGGCCGGCTTCCTCGGGGAACAGGGTGCTGCCGCCGTCGCGGAAGAAGGCCGCCTGGTCGCCCTTGTGGCTGTTGTGCGCGAGCGTGGCCGCGTTCCACGAGAGGCGGTTGGCCTCGTGCAGCTCGGGCTTCATCGCGTGCTCCAGCCCGCGAGATGGCGCTCGGCGATGTCGGCGAGCGCGTCGATCCAGGCCGGGCAGTCGTTGAGGCAGGGGATGTAGCTGAACTGCTGGCCGCCCGCATGCAGGAAGGCCTCGCGGCCTTCCATCGCGATCTCCTCGAGCGTCTCGAGGCAGTCGGCCGGAAAGCCGGGGCAGGCCACGTCGACGCGCTTCACGCCCGCGGCGCCGAGTTCGCGCAGCGTGGGTTCGGTGTAGGGCTCGAGCCATTTGGCCTTGCCGAAGCGCGACTGGAAGGTCACGCGGTACTGCGCGGGCGCGAGGCCCAGGCGCGCGGCGAGCAGGCGCGCGGTTTCGAGGCACTGCGACTGGTAGGGATCGCCGAGCTCGATGTTGCGCGCGGGAATGCCGTGGAAGCTCAGCAGCAGCACCTCGCCGCGGCCCTGGTCCTGCCAGTGCGCCTCGATGCGCCGTGCCAGCGCCTCGGTGTAGCCGGGGTCGTCGTGGAACTGGTTGACGAAGCGGAACTCGGGCACGCTGCGCTGCGCGCGGCTCCAGTCGTTGACGGCATCGATCACGCTCGCGGTGGTGGTGGCCGAGTACTGCGGATAGCCCTGCAGCACGAGCACGCGCTCGACGCCTTCGGCCTGCAGCGCATCGAGCCGCGCGCCGATCGACGGGTTGGCATAGCGCATCGCATCGCGCACCGCCACGCGGTGGCCGCGCCGGCCCAGCGTGTCGCCCAGGCGCTGCGCCTGCCGTTCGCTCCAGACCTTGAGCGGCGACCCCTCGGGCAGCCAGATGCTCGCGTACTTGGCGGCCGACTTCGCGGGCCGCACGCGCAGGATGATGCCGTGCAGGATCGGCAGCCAGAGCAGGCGCGGGATCTCGACCACGCGCGGATCGCCGAGGAAGTCCGCGAGATAGCTGCGCACGGCGCTGGCGGTGGGGGCATCGGGCGAGCCGAGGTTGCACCAGAGGACGGCGGTGCTGCGATGGTCGTTGCCGGGGGCGAGCGAGGGACTTGGAGGCATGCGATATTCTGGGGCATGACTTCCGACCCCACGGTCCCCGCGAGCAACGCGCCGCTCGATCTCAAGCGCATCAGCGCCATCACCCTCGACCTCGACGACACCCTCTGGCCGATCTGGCCGACCATCGAACGCGCGGAGGCCGTGCTGCATGCCTGGCTGCTGCGCGAGGCGCCGAAGACGGCCGCGCTGCTGGTCACGCCGGGCGTGCTGCGCGAGCTGCGCGAAGCCACGGCCAAGGAGCGTTCCGACCTCGCGCACGACCTCAGCGCGCTGCGCCGCGAATCGATACGCACCGCGCTGCGCCGCGCGGGCGAGGACCCGGCGCTGGCCGATCCGGCCTTCGATGCCTTCTTCGCCGAACGCCAGCGCGTGACGCTCTACGACGATGCGCTTCCCGCGCTCAAGTGGCTCAGCGAACGCTATCCGCTGGTGGCGGTGTCGAACGGCAATGCCGACATCCACAAGACCGGCGTGGGGCGCTGGTTCCGCACCGCCTTCAATGCGCGCGCCTTCGGCAGCGGCAAGCCGCACGCGCCGATCTTCCGCGCCGCCGCGGCCTCGGTCGGCCTGCTGCCCAAGGACGTGCTGCACGTGGGCGACGATGCCGAGCTCGACGTGGTGGGCGCGCTCAACGCCGGCATGCAGGCCGCCTGGCTGGTGCGCGACGAGCGGCCCTGGGTGCATGGCGCGCGGCCGCAGCTGATCGTGCCGAACCTGCACGCGCTCTGTGTGGCGCTCGGCGCCTGATCCTCAGGCGAAGACCGGACGGAAGAAGCTGCGCTCGTAGCTGAGGATGCAGCGCGTTTCCTCGGCATAGCGGAAGGCGGCCTGGCAGTCGGCGTCCTGCATCGAGTCGGCGCGGTACTGCTCGTAGGCCGCGAGGCTGTCGAAGCTGAACATCGCGAGCGCCACGTTGCTGACGCCCTCCGAGGGCAGGAAGTAGCCGTGGTGCTTGCCGCCGAACTTCTCGACCAGCGGGATCCAGAGCCTGCCGTAGTGCTCGAACTCCCTGAGCTTGTAGGGGTCGACGATGTAGCGCAGGTAGCAGGTGACCATGGTTCGTTCCGGGGGGAGGGTGGGCCGTGAGGGCAATTTCCGCCGCGGCTGCGGCGAACGGGTGGCCCGACTATAGTTTTGCTTCCCCGGCCTGCGGCGCGAGCGCGCCGCGCGAAAGCTCCCCATGCATCTGTCCAACTGGCTCCTCTTCTGCGGCGTGACCCTGCTCGTCGCCTTCACGCCCGGCCCCGCTGTGCTGCTGGCGGTGTCGAACTCGATGTCGGTGGGGCCGCGCCGCGCGATGATCAGTTCGCTGGGCAATGCGACGGGGCTGTTCATGGTGTCGGCCGCCGCGATGGCCGGGCTGGGCGTGGTGCTCTCGACCTCGGCCCATGCCTTCATGGTGCTGAAGCTGGCGGGTGCGGCCTACCTGATCTACCTCGGCATCAAGCAGTGGCGCAGCCAGGGCAGCGTGTTCGCCGACCTGCAGGGTGCCTCGGTGGCGGGCTCGCCGCGTTCGAGCTGGCGCCTGTTCGGCCATGGCCTGACGGTGGCGCTGACCAACCCGAAGAGCATCCTGTTCTTCTCGGCGCTGTTCCCGCAGTTCCTCACGCAGGACGCGCCGATCGCCACCCAGTTCGCGGTGCTGACCACCACCTTCGCCGCGGCCTCGGTGCTGTCGCATGCCTTCTATGTGCTGCTGGCTCGCCTGCTGCGCAAGCAGCTGTCGGACCCGCGCCGCACGCGGCTGTTCAACAAGGTCTCGGGCGGCGCCTTCGTGCTGCTGGGGCTGAGCCTGCTGCGGTTGCGCAACAAGGCGGCGGCTTAGTCGAGGCCGAAGCGCTCGCGCAGCGCGGCGCAGAAATCGGCCGTGCCGCTCAGCGAAAGGGCCAGGGTCTCGAAGCGCGCATCGTCGCGCGTGTGCTGCAGGTCATAGTCCCACACCGCTCCCTCGTCGAGCGCGCCGCGCGCATCGGGAAAGGCGGCCTCGGCCCAGGCCAGCACGCGATCGATCTCGGCGCGTACCTCGCCCAGACGCTCCGGCGGAACCGAGGCCATCGCATCGAAGCTGCCATGGCCGTCGGCGTCCTCGCTGTAGTCGAATTCGAGGTAGCGCAACTCGCCGCTCATGCCGTCGCCCTTGCCGCGGCCAGGCCGCTGAGCACCGCGCCCTCGAGCGTGGCGGGGTAGGGGCCTGCCACATAGTCGCCGCAGGCCAGCAAACCGGGCGCGATGGTGGCCGGCGGCCGCGCCAGTCCAGGCGTGCAGGCAAAGGTCGCACGCTTCTCGACCACGGTCTGCACCACCTGCAGGCCGGCCTGGCCCAGTTGCGCGGTGGCCTGCGCGAGCGCCTGCGTCTCGAGCAGCTCGCGCGGCGTCTCGTTGGCGCTCACGACCATCGCGAGCACGCCCGGCAGGCCGCAGAGCCGTTCCTTGTCGAACACGAACTGGGCCGGTGCCGTGGCCGGGTCGCTGCGCAGCGCGAGCATCGGTTCGGCCAGCGGCGTCGCGCCGCGCAGGTAGATCGTGGCGATGGCCTCGAAGCGCAGTGCCTCGGTGCATGCGCACCAGGTCTCGGCCGGCAGGCCGCTGGCGCGTACCAGCCGCGCGGCATCCCAGGGCGCGCAGGCCAGCACCACGCGGTC
>NZ_JBZAYE010000196.1:0-11639 GCF_058244205.1 Variovorax sp. 20P10.2.4 | reverse complement strand
GCGGGAGGTGGCGGAAGGCATGGTCGGATTCTGTCTCCAGGGCGGGAAGGCTTCGATTGCCTGTCAACCAAACAGTTGGTAATATGAATTTCAGGATCTGTTTGTACCTTCTTTTGGAGTGAGCTGCATGAAAAAGCTGTTGTCGGTGGCTGGCGCCGCCGCCGTTCTCGCGCTGCAGGGCCCCGCGGCATTCGCCGCCGATTCCATGAGCCTGATGCTCAACTGGACGCCCACGGCGGACCATGCGCCGCTCTACTACGCCAAGTCCAAGGGCTGGTACTCGGAGGCCGGCATCGACCTCGACATCGAGGCCGGCAAGGGCTCGGCCGTGTCGGCGCAGCGCGTGGGCACGGGCGGCAGCGAGCTCGGCATCTCCGACCTGCCGACCACCATCCAGGCGCGCGGCAAGGGCGCCGACGTGAAGGCGCTGATGGTGATCTACGCCAACAGCCCGCAGGGCTTCTACTGGCTCAAGTCCTCGGGCATCCAGGGGCCGAAGGACTTCGCGGGCCGCAAGATCGGCAACCCGCCGGGCGATGCCGCGCGCCTGATGTGGCCGGCCTTCGCCAAGAAGACCGGGCTCGACCCGGCCAGCGTGAGCTTCGTCAACGTGAGCCCGCAGGCCAAGGTGGCGGCGCTCAAGAGCAAGTCGGTCGACATCATCAGCGACTTCTACAACGAGCACGACCTCAAGGTGCGCGAGTTCGGCGACGACCTCGGCTTCCAGCCCTGGCGCGGCGCGGGCGTGAACGTCTACGGCAACTCGCTGATCGTCAACGGCGCCTACCTCGCGAAGAAGCCCGAGCAGGTGAAGAAGTTCGTCGCCGTCACGCAGCGCGCCTATGAGGCCTGCGTGAAGGACTTCGCGCCCTGCCTGCAGGCGCTGACCGCGAGCGTGAGCGGGCTGTCGCCCGACAACCAGCGCGACCAGTGGGAACGCATCAAGCAGCTGATGCGCGACGACACCACCACCAAGGTGGCGCTCGGTGCCTTCGATGGCGCGCGCGTGAAGGCCGACTACGAGCTGGTCTCGTCGCTGATCGGCATCGAGAAGCCCTACGACCCCGCGCTGCTGTTCAGCAACGACTTCCTCGACAAGAACGTGCGCATGGCGCCCTGAGCGCCTTGCGCGCCGCGGGCCTTCAGCCTTGGTAAGGCGGAATTGGCCCCTGGTCCGAGGGCGCGGGCGGCGGCACGTCGCCGTGCTTCTGCCGTTCGCGGAACAGCGCGGCGCGCATCAGGAAGATGGTGGTGACGGGCGTGGTAAGCGCCACGAACAGCGCGATCAGGGTCGCGTGCAGGAACAGGCTGTGGCTCTGCACCGAGAAGTAGACGATGGTCGCGACCATCATCGACCACACGCCGCCGGTGGCGCCCAGGGTGGGCGCGTGGATGCGGCGGAAGAAGCTCGGCAGCCGCACCAGGCCGAAGGAGCCGATGGCCGCGAAGGCCGCGCCCAGCACCGCGAACACGCCGGTGGCGATCTCGGCCCACAGCGGCAGCGGGCCCACGACGAAGTCGCTCATTCGATCACCTCCCCGCGCAGCAGGAATTTGGCCATCGCCGTCGAACTGACGAAGCCGAACAGCGCGATCAGCATCGCGGCGCCGAAGTACACGTCGCTCGCGTAGACGATGCCCAGCACCAGCATCATCAGCATGCCGTTGATGTAGAGGCAGTCGAGCGCCATCACGCGGTCCTGCGCGGTGGGGCCGATCAGCAGGCGCGCGACGGCGCACAGCATCGCCACCGCGAGCAGGAACAGCGCGAACTTGAGCGACCAGAAGAGGATGGGCGTCATGATTCGAAGATCTCCATCAGCGGACGTTCGTAGCGGCTCTTGATCTGGGCGATGAAGGCCGCCTCGTCGTCGAGGTCGAAGACGTGGATCAGCAGGGTGCTGCGGTCGAAGGCCACCTCGCCCCAGGCGGTGCCGGGTGTGAGGCACATGATCATCGCGAGCACCGCGAGGCCGTTGGGGTCGCGCAGGTCCAGCGGTATGCGCAGGAAGTTCGAATGGATCTGGTCGCTGCGGCGCGTGAGCAGCGCGCGCGCCACCGCGAACACCGACAGCGACATGTCGTAGAGCACGACGCCGGCCAGCCGCAGCGCCACGCCGGGCCGGCGCATGCGCACGGTGGCGGGCCGCAGGCCCTTGGTCAGCAGCGGCACGGCGACGGCCAGCAGCAGGCCCGAGACCAGGGTGCTGGCCTCGAGCGACTGGTTGAGCAGCAGCCAGACGACGAGCAGCGCGACCGACAGCGGCGGGGACGGGATCAGGCGCTTCATGGCGTGCCGGCCTTCGTATCGCCCTTGGCAGCAGCGGGCACCGGGTTCGGCACCTGCCGCGCGCCCATCACCGCCGCGCGGTAGGCGCTCGGCGTGCGCAGGCCCTCGGCGGTGGCCATCGCGTGGCGCAGCACCGGCTCGGACCAGACGGTGAGCGCGATGCAGGCCGCGATCAGCCCGGCCACCGGCAGCACCTCGAGCGCGGGCAGCGAGGGCAGGTTGGCATGCGGCTGGGTCCAGAAATGGCGGATGCCGGTGCGGGTCAGTGCGATCAGCGCGAGGAAGCCCGAGGCGATCAGCAGCACGAGGAAGGTCCAGTCGGCGGCGGTGAGCGCGCTGGCGCTGCCCATCAGCCCCGAGAGCATCGCGAACTTGCCGACGAAGCCCGACAGCGGCGGCAGGCCCGTGAGCAGCAGCGTGCAGATCATGAAGCTCAGGCCGAGGAAGGCCACGCCGGCCGGGATGGCGCGGCCGTAGAGCGCCTGCGCGTTGTCGTCGAGGTTCACGTCGTCGAGCGCGCGCAGGTCCTCGGCCAGGAAGGGCGCGTTGCCCGCGGCCTCGTGCGGCGCCACGCTCATGCCGGCGTTGCGCCAGCGCTCGATCATGTCGATCAGCAGGAAGAAGGCGGCCACCGCGAGCGTGGAGCTCAGCAGGTAGAACAGCGCGCCGGCCCAGACATCGGGCTGGCCCAGCCCGACCGCGGTGAGCAGCGTGCCGGCCGAGATCAGCACGCTGAAGCCCGCGAGATTCGACAGCCGCTGCGTGCCGACGATGCCGATGGCCGCGACGAACAGGGTGGCGAGGCCGGCGCCGATCAGCACCACCTGGCCGAACTCGGCCGAGGCGCCGGTGTCGGGCGCGAACAGCACGGTCCACAGCCGCAGCACGGTGTAGACGCCGAGCTTGGTGAGCAGCGCGAACACCGCGCCCACCGGCGACACCGCCGCGCTGTAGGCCGGCACCAGCCAGAAGTTGAGCGGCCAGGCCCCGGCCTTGGCGAAGAAGGCGGTGAACAGGATGGCCGCGGCCGCGTGCACCAGGCCGCGGTCGCCGGGCGCGAGCTGGGCGATGCGCAGCCCCAAGTCGGCCATGTTGAGCGTGCCGGTGGCGCCGTAGAGCATGGCCGCGCCGATCAGGAACAGCGAGGAGGCGGCGAGGTTGATCGCGATGTAGTGCAGCCCGGCCTGCACCCGCAGCCGGCCCGAGCCGTGCAGCAGCAGGCCGTAGGAGGCGGCCAGCATGACCTCGAAGAACACGAACAGGTTGAACAGGTCGCCGGTGAGGAAGGCGCCGTTCAGGCCCATGAGCTGCAGCTGCAGCAGCGGATGGAAGTGCACGCCCGCGCGGTCCCAGCGCGAGGTGGAGTAGATCGAGGCGGCGAAGGCGATCACGCCGGTCAGCGCCACCATCATGGTCGAGAGCCGGTCGGCCACCAGCACGATGCCGAAGGGCGCGCGCCAGTTGCCCGGCAGGTAGACGCCGATCGAGCCCGGGCCGCCGCCGGTGTCGGCCGCGTTGACCCAGCGCAGCAGCGCGAGCGCGGCCATGAGGCCCACCAGGCCCGAGACCACGCTGAGGAAGGACTTGGTGCGGCGGCGCTGCTCGCCCAGCAGCAGCATCAGCGCGGCCGTGAGCATCGGCACCAGGATCGGCACCGCCACCAGATGCGGCATGCTGATCTCGAGCAACTGGTCGAGCAGGCGGAAGAGCTCGGTCATTCGCGCGCCTCCTCCTGCTCCTGGCGTTCCTCGCCGTCCACGTGGTCGGTGCCGGTCAGGCCGCGCGAGGCCAGCAGCACCACCAGGAACAGCGCGGTCATCGCGAAGCCGATCACGATCGCGGTGAGCACCAGCGCCTGCGGCATCGGGTCGGCCGTGTTGGCCAGCGTGGCCGCGAAGCCGGGGATCAGCACCGGCTCGCTGTCGACCTTGAGCCGGCCCATGCTGAAGATGAAGAGATTGACCGCGTACGAGATCAGGGTCAGGCCCATGATGACCTGGAAGGTGCGCGGACGCAGCAGCAGGTAGACACCCGAGCCGGTCAGCACGCCGATCGCGAGGGCGAGCACGATTTCCATCAGCGCGCTCCCTCCGGCGTGGCGCCGGCCGCCAGCGCATCCGCTTCGGCCTGCGCCTCCTTCTCGGCCTGCTCGTCGGCCCAGCGATGGCTGCGCACCGACTGGTGCGCGAGCGCGGTGAGGATCAGCATGGTGGCACCGAGCACCAGCGCGAACACGCCGATGTCGAAGAAGAGGGCACTGGGCACGTGGATGTCGCCGAGCACCGGCAGGTGCAGGTGGGCGGTGTGCGTGGTCAGGAAGGGGTAGCCGAGGAAGACCGCGCCGCTGCCGGTGCCCAGCGCGAACAGCAGGCCGATGGCGATCCAGCGGCGCGGGTAGATGCGCAGGTGCTCTTCCACCCACTCGGTGCCCGAGACGATGAACTGCAGCACCAGCGCCACCGACATCACCAGCCCCGCGACGAAGCCGCCGCCGGGCGCGTTGTGGCCGCGCATGAAGAGATAGACCGCCACCAGCACCGACAGCGGCAGCAGCAGGCGCACCAGCACCGCGGGCACCATCAGGTAGCCGACGGCGGTGTCCTTGGCGCGGCGCGGGTTCAGCAGGTCGCTGCTGCCGTCGTCGGCCTGGGCGCGCTGCTGCGGCGGCAGCGCCATCGATTCGACCGCGGGCCGGAAGCGGCGCAGCAGCGCATAGACGGTGAGCGCCACCACGCCGAGCACGGTGATCTCGCCGAAGGTGTCGAAGCCGCGGAAGTCGACCAGCATCACGTTGACCACGTTGGTGCCGCCACCCTCGCTGAGCGCGCGCTCGAGGAAGAAGGGCGAGATGCTCTGCGGGAAGGTGCGCGTCATCATGGCCCAGGCCAGCGCCGCCATGCCGCAGCCCGCGACGGTGGCCACCAGCAGGTCGCGGCCGCGCCGGCCCCAGGGGCGCAGGCGCGCGCTCGCGGTCTGCACCGCGTCCTTGCTGCGCATCGGCAGCCAGCGCAGGCCCAGCAGGATCAGCACCGTGGTCACGGCCTCGACCACCAGCTGCGTGAGCGCGAGGTCGGGCGCCGAGAACCAGATGTAGGTGACGCACGAGACCAGGCCCGCGCCCGCGGCCAGCATCAATGCGGCGAGCCGGTGGAACTTGGCCTGCCAGGCGGCGGCCAGCGCACAGACGCCGCCGATCAGCCAGGTCATGGCGAACATCGGCGAGAAGGGCAGCAGCTCGCGCGTGCCGGCGGCCGCGGGCGTCTGCTTGAGCGCCGCGAAGGCGCCGGCCACGGCCACCACCACGAGCAGCAGCAGCTGGGTCTGCATGCGGCGCGTGCCGAACAGGCGGCGGCTGCGCCGGCCGGCCTCGCTCAGCAGCGCGATCAGGTGCTCGAAGATCACCTGGCCGTCGAAGCGGTGCAGCAGCGGCGTGTGCTCGAGGCCGCCGGCCGCGCGCTGGCGGCGCTGCAGCAGGTAGAGCCCCGCGCCGCCCGCCAGGGCGACGAAGCTCATCAGGAGCGGCAGGTTGAAGCCGTGCCACACGGCCAGGCTGTACTCGGGCAGGAGGCCGCCGACCACGGGCGCGGCCGCGGCGGCCAGCATCGGGCCGACCGACCAGGCCGGCGCCACGCCCACCACCAGGCAGATCAGCACCAGCAGCTCGACCGGCACGCGCATCCAGTGCGGCGGCTCGTGCGGCGGCTTGGGCACGTCGTTGCCGCAGGGCGCGCCGAAGAACACGTCGAACACGAAGCGCGCCGAGTAGGCCACGCTGAAGATGCCGGCCAGCGTGGCGATCAGCGGCAGGCTGAAGTCGACCCAGGGCGTGGCCTGGATGAACACCGTCTCGGCGAAGAACATCTCCTTCGAGAGGAAGCCGTTGAGCAGCGGCACGCCGGCCATCGAGGCGCTGGCGATGATGGCCAGCGTGCCGGTGATCGGCATCAGCTTCATCAGGCCGCTGAGCTTGCGGATGTCGCGCGTGCCGGTCTCGTGGTCGATGATGCCGGCGGCCATGAACAGCGAGGCCTTGAAGGTCGCGTGGTTCATGACGTGGAACACCGCCGCCACCGCCGCGAGCGGGCTGTTGAGGCCCAGCAGCAGGGTGATGAGGCCGAGGTGCGAGATGGTCGAGTAGGCCAGCAGCGCCTTCAGGTCGCGCTGGAACATCGCGATGAAGCCGCCGAGCAGCAGCGTGATCGCGCCCGCGCCGCCCACCAGCCAGAACCACTGCTCGGTGCCCGAGAGCACGGGCCACAGCCGCGCCATCAGGAACACGCCGAGCTTCACCATGGTGGCCGAGTGCAGGTAGGCCGACACCGGCGTGGGCGCGGCCATGGCGCGCGGCAGCCAGAAGTGGAACGGGAACTGCGCGCTCTTGGTGAAGGCGCCCAGCAGGATCAGCACCAGCGCCACCGGGTAGAGCGCGTGGGCGCGGATCACGTCACCCGAGGCCAGCACCACGTCGAGCTCGTAGCTGCCGACGATGCGGCCCAGCACCAGCACGCCGGCCAGCAGGCACAGCCCGCCCGCGCCGGTGACTGTGAGCGCCATGCGCGCGCCGCGCCGGGCATCGCGCCGGTGGTGCCAGTAGCCGATGAGGAGGAACGAGAACAGGCTGGTGAGCTCCCAGAACAGCACCATCTGGATCAGGTTGCCCGAGAGCACCACGCCCATCATCGCGCCCATGAACGCGAGGAAGAAGGAGAAGAAGCGCGGCACCGGATCGGAGGCCGACATGTAGTAGCGCGCATACAGCACCACCAGCGTGCCGATGCCCAGCACCAGCATGCAGAACAGCCAGGCGAAGCCGTCCATGCGGAACACGAGGTTCAGGCCCAACGCGGGCAGCCATTCGATCTCGTGGCGCAGCACGTTGCCGTTGGCGAGCCGGGGGAAGAGCCAGGCCGTCTGCACCGCGCAGCCCAGCGCGACCAGCCCTGCGAGCGTGGACTCCCGATTGCGCGCGTTCGACGGCATCAAGGCCGCCAGCACACTGGCAAGGAACGGGAGTGCGACGAGCAGGACGAGGGGCATTGCGGTCGATTCTATCGGCCGCCTCTATGGCGGACCCTATCTATAACCGCAGGACATAAGGCAGTTTTTTGGCCGGCGATCAGGCCGAGAAGGCCTGCACGGTACGCAGTCCGAGCCAGGTCATGCACAGCGAGCCGCCCAGGTGCAGGGCGATGGTGCCCATGGCGAGTCCGACGCGGCCGCCGGTCAGCATGCCCACCACTTCGGCCGAGAAGCTCGAGAAGGTGGTGAGGGTGCCGAGGAAGCCGGTGATCACCATCAGGCGCCAGGCCGGGTTGATGTCCGGCAGGCCACTGAACACGCCGATGGCCACGCCGATCAGGTAGCCGCCGATCAGGTTCACCGCCAGCGTGCCCCAGGGCAGGATGCCGCCGGGGTTGAGCCACAGGGCGAAGCCCCAGCGCAGGAGGGCGCCGACACAGGCGGCGAGGCAGATGACGACGACGTTCAGCAGCATGGCGGCGATTATCCGCAAGCCGCCGCGGGCGCTGCTAGCGCTCCTTGCCCATCACCACGTCGGGCAGGATGGTGACGATGCTCGGGAACAGCGTGATCAGCGCGATGCACAGCACGAGGCAGAAGAAGAAGGGGATCGCCGCCTTGGCGATCACGTTGCTGTCCTTGCCCGTCATGTTCTGCAGCACGAAGAGGTTGAAGCCCACCGGCGGCGTGACCTCGGCGATCTCGACCAGCAGCACGATGAAGATGCCGAACCACACGAGGTCGAAGCCGGCCTTCTGGATCATCGGCAGCACCACCGCGCTGGTCAGCACAATCATCGAGATGCCGTCGAGCGCCGTGCCCAGCACCAGGTAGACCACGACCAGGGCCCCGATCAGCGCGTAGGGCGACAGGTGCATGCTGTCGACCCATTCGGCGAGTTCGCGCGGGATGCCGGTGAAGGCCATCGTCTTGGTCAGGAAGGCCGCGCCCGCGAGGATGAACATGATCATGCAACTGGTGCGCGTGGCACCCATGAGTCCGTCCTTGAAGTTCTTCCAGGTCAGGCTGCGGCCCCAGGCCGCGATGGCCAGCGAACCGAGTACGCCGAAGGCCGCGCATTCGGTGGCCGTGGCCCAGCCTGCCACCAGCACCCAGACGATGAACACGATCAGCAGCGCGCAGGGGATCAGGTTGCCCGAGAGGCGGATCTTTTCCATGAAGGTGGTCGGCGGATCGGCCGGCGGCACCTTGTCGGGATTGCGCAGGCTCCACCAGCCGATGTAGCCCGAGAACAGCAGCATCAGCAGGAAACCCGGCAGGAAGCCGGCGAGGAAGATGCGGATGATGGACGCGTCGGCCGCCACGGCATAGACCACCATCGTGATCGAGGGCGGGATCAGGATGCCGAGCGTGCCCGCGGTGGCGAGCGAGCCGATGGCGAGCTTCTCGTTGTAGCCGCGGCGCTTGAGTTCGGGCAGCGCGACCTTGGCGATGGTGGCGCAGGTCGCTGCCGAGGAGCCCGAGACCGAGCCGAACACGCCGCAACCGAGGATGGTGGTGTGCATCAGCCGGCCCGGCACGCGATTGAGCCAGGGGCGCAGGCCCTCGAACATCTCCTCGCTGAGCTTGGTTCGAAAGAGGATCTCGCCCATCCAGATGAACAGCGGCAGCGCCGCGAGCTCCCAGCTCGCATTGCTTTCCCAGAAGGCCGAGAACAGGTTCTTGCCGGGCAGCGTGTTGGTGAAGAAGGCCTGGCCGACCCAGCCGACGATGGCCAGCGTCATCGCGATCCAGACGCCGCCCGCGAGCAGCAGCAGCATGATCCCGAGCAGCAGGGCGCCCATCCAGAGGTTTTCGAACATCGGGTGTCTTGGGTGTTGTTGTGGGTGTTCGAAGACTCAGACGTCGGAGGAGAAGTCGCCCGCGGCGTGGCGTTCTTCTATGGCGCGCTGGTAGCTGGGCTTCTCGCCGCGCAGCACGCCCACGAGCTCGTCGATCATCGCGATCAGCAGCAGCCAGCAGCCGATCACGAAGGTCGATTGCGGAATCCAGATCGGGATCACGACCAGGCCCGTGGCCATCTCGGCGAACTCGTAGCTCTCCCAGGTGAAGCTGGTGGCCCAGTAGGTGAGGTAGGACACCGAGACCGCCGCGATCAGCAGGCAGGTGACGTCGAGCACGCGCCGCGTCTTCGGCGGCACGGCCTCGAGCAGCAGCGTGACGCGCACGAAGTCGCCGTGGCGGAACGCATGGGCCATCGCGAAGAAGGCCGCGGCCGCGCACAGCCACGCCACCACGTCGTTGAGCCCGCTCACGTGCCAGTTCATCTGTCGGCCCACGCCGGCCAGGATCATCAGCACGAAGATCAGGAACACGCAGAACGCGCCGAGCGCGCCGGCGCCGTCGTAGAGGCGGTCCAGGAATTTGCGCACGGGCTACTTTTTCTTGTACGCGTCGACGATGGCCTGGCCGTCGGGGCCCGCGGCCTTGAGCCAGTCGGCCTGCATGATGCCGCCGACCTGGCGCATGTCGGCATCGAGCTTGGCCGAGGGCTTGTGGATCTTCATGCCGCGCTCGGCGAGCAGGCGCTTGTATTCCTCGTTCTTCTCCTGCGCGACCTTCCAGCCGCGCGTCTCTGCATCGGCCGCGGCCTTGGTGACGGCGGCCTTGGTGGTGGCGTCGAGCGCGTCGAAGGCCTTGGCGTTGACGAGGATCGCGTTCTTCGGGATCCAGGCCTGCGTGTCGTAGAAGTTCTTGATGTGCTCGAAGGTCTTGGTGTCGTAGCCGGTCGAGCCCGAGCTCATGTAGCTCTCGATCACGCCGGTGGCCATGGCTGCGCTGAGCTCGGCCTGCTGGATCTGCACCGGCTGGGCGCCGATCAGTTCGGCGATTTTGGCGGTGGCCGGGCTGTAGGCGCGCCACTTGATGCCGCGCAGGTCGGCCACCGAGCTCACTTCCTTCTTCGAGTAGATGCCCTGCGGCGCCCACGGCACCACGAACAGCACCTTGATGCCTTGCGCGGCGAGCAGCTTCTCCATCGCGGGCTTGGAGGCTTCGTAGAGCTTCTTCGCTTCGGGGTAGGTGGTGGCCAGGAAGGGCACGCCGTCGAGCGCATAGATCGGGTTCTCGTTGGCGAAGTTGGCCAGGAGGATCTCGCCGGCCTGGGCCTGGCCGCTTTGCACCGCGCGCTTGATCTCGGGCGCCTTGAACAGCGAGGCGTTCGCATGCACCGTGACCTTGAGCTTGCCGCCGGTGGCCGCGTCCACGTCCTTCGCGAACTGCGTGATGTTCTCGGTGTGGTAGTTCGTGGCCGGGTAGGCCGTGGGCAGGTCCCACTTGGTTTGCGCGAAGGCCGCGGCGCCGAGGGTGAGGCCTGCGAGGGCCAGGCCGAACTTGTGATTCATGTGCGCGCTCCGGATGTAGTGAAAGCAAAACGAAAGAAAAAGCATACGTGCAAATTCCGGGCCACTTGCTGAGGCCTTTCCCTGCTTGTTGCGCGGTGGCGGCACCGTGCCGGCATGGGTTGACGCGCATGAAAAAGCCGCCCCGAAGGGCGGCTCGTTCGCGGGGCTAAGGCCCCGTCATTCCTTGGCCGCGACCTTCGCGGGCTTGCCGGCCTTGGGCGCGGCGGCCGGTGCGTCGCCACCCGCGTAGGCCTTGCCGTTGACCGTGAGGCCTTCGGCCGAGAGCTTGGCCGCGGCCTTCTCCTTCACGCCCTTCACGCGCTGCATGAGATCGGCCCAGTCCTTGAACTCGCCCTGCTTGCGCGCGTCGAGGATGCGCTTGGAGAGCGCGGGCCCCACGCCCTTGAGGCCATCGAGATCGGCTTCACTGCCCTTGTTGACATCGACCGCCGCGAACGATGCGGCAGCGAACAGCAGGGCGGCCGTGGCCACGATTTTCTTGAACATGTTTGAACTCCCTCGTTGATGCTTTTGATGCGCCGACAAGACGTCGGCTTTGGCTCAACGAGGGCTCGGAACAGGGCGTTGACGGCCGCGCGCCAGCGGCCACCATTGTTCAGCAAGGTGATCGAAGGTCTCGGCTCCGAGGCCGATCAGAGCTCTTCGACGCGGCGCGGCGGATAGCTGTCCCAGGCCTGGCAGCCGGGGCAGTGCCAGAAGTACTGGTGCGCCTCGAAGCCGCAGGCCGCGCAGCGGTAGCGCATCAGCGGCCGCGTGGCCTGGTCGAGCGCGCGCTGCACCTGCGGATGGAACTGCTCGTGCTCGAAGCGTTCGCCCGCGAGCCAGCGCGAGGCCGCGACCAGCGAGGGCTGGTGCGCGAGGTGCGCGATGTAGCCGTCGCGCGGCACGGGTGCTTCGCCCTCGGCCTCGGGCGTGGTGCCGGCGGGCGCGCCGCCAAACACGATC